>PNON01000004.1 GCA_013824865.1 Anaerolinea sp.
AGAATTGAGGAAAGAAAGGCTACCAGCCCAAACAAGCAAACCAAAAAGCTCAAGAAAGAAAACATGGCACGAAGAAACGAATTGGAAGCATGTTAAATAGATTGATAACTCACCAGACTATGGTTATAATGATTAAGCAGGTTGGTATGAAGAATATATTTTTACTCCTTCCCGTTTTTCTGATCATGCTCGCCGCGTGCACCCCGGTGATAGCACCACATCCCCCAGCCTCTCAATCGGTTGATATACCAACTTCAACCACAGGTCAGGATGCAACCCAGGCAGGTCCCATGTCAGTGAACACCATTCAGCCGTCGGGCGAAGATGCCCCTGTGCCAATTCCAGCAGACGATGAGGTTATGGTCAGCTCTGGCGAACTATGGCTTATAATATTGACCCCTCAGGATGGAGACACTGTCGATACACCTATCATTATAGTCAAAGGACAGGCGCCAGCAGAGACGGTGATCAGTATAAATGACCAACTGACCATTACCTCCGCCGACAAGACTTTCGAACTGGAAATATCGCTTGAAGCCGGGATAAATTTACTTGAGATAGTAGCCAGCGATTTGTATGGCAATGAAGTCTATTTGCCACTTACTGTGGATTATGAGCCCTAAAGAGGAAATTATGAATAAGCTGCGGTTTTTCACCCTTACAGTTATCCTTTTTGTCCTATTTGCATTTACGACGCAAGCTTATACCAATCCGCTGAACAGGATTAATCCTAAAAACACGCATACGCCTCAGAAAACACCTGGCGCCAGGGCTACTGAAAATGCCATCGAACGCGCGGAAAGGTTGAAAGGCAAGCCTGAGCATTATAAGGGCACAATCCTGGCGGTGGATGCCAATTCCATCACGCTGGATGCCGGGGGTAACAGTATCACCGCCATCCTCAATGCGGATACCCGAATTGCAGTCCCAGGCAAACCGGGCGGGGAGCTGCAAGCAGGCCAAACTGCTGTCTTGAAAGGGCGGCGTGATGAGAGCGATAACCTGGTGGCTAGCGCGGTTCAGGTTATCCCTGGCAAGCCGCAGCGTGGCCATTTTGTGGGCACTGTTACAGCTTATGCACCTGGTACAAGCATCACCATTCAACCCCGCAAGGGAGAGGCTATCACCTTTCAGATCACTGGAGATATAAAAATATTGCCTGAAAAACGGGCAGAGTTCCTGACTGTAGGATCCTTTGTGACCATCATTGCTCCACGGGATGTGAGTGGAGGAATTTTGACTGCAGTCGGTATTGTCATCCACCCCGCAGATTCAAACGGGGGTGAGGCTGAAGCTTTAACTCCTACACCATAATTGTCAGGAGTTTTCCAACCCCAAAATCAATAACCCAAAAAATGTCTCAGCGGAGCTATCCTGAGACGTAATTGCCATACCCGGGCGGGAATATTTACAACCCTTTTACTAAATTAGCAATTGCAAGTAATGCAAAACCAATAACAACCAACCAGAAGGATAAATTAGCAGAGATTCCGGCAATGGTATTTGTATATCCCAATATTCCAAATGCGACAAGTATTAAAGAAATCCACCAGGTGATCATTTTTGGTGCTCTTGGTTTCATATTATGCTCCTTTTTGAATTGGTTATTGGAATGAAGTATAAGGATGTATAAATTGAGCAAAAGGTTGCGAATCGATTATTACAGCAAAACATCACATTCCAATAATTAATGGATCAGACCATCAGTTTCAGATCCGTTTTAATTATACGACTTATAGGCAAGCCCCATTCCAGCGTGCTGGCGCATGGCTGCCTGTTTTCCGTATTCAATGGAGCGCCAAATCCACCCGTCACTTCTGAAGTTGTCTCTCCTCCCTCTGTCTCCCTGAACAAGCGAAGTGTCTCTACCTCACCAAATGAGATTCTGCTCTGCAGAGCGGCTCAGAATGGAACCCCTTTATTCAAAGTTAGCGCTGGTCGGGAGACCAGCGCATAGTATTTAGTAAACAACCAGGAGATACAGCAACTAAAATAAGATCTCTCCTCCCCCGGTCGTCGAGATGACAATTAATTAGATCCACCCCTTACTCCGTTGCCTTTTTCTTTCTCCTGATCCCGGATACGATCACAATAAACCCAAGGAGTATTAACCCAACGGGCCATAGTTTGGCGGCGAATTCCAGTTTACCAAAAACAGAAGCAAAGATACCGAAAAGGATCACACTGCTGAACAAATTCCACATCCCGGAAATGTACGCGCTGCGTTTGCGCGCCAGCAGCCCAAATAACAACAACCCGAAACCTGAGAATCCGGGGATAAGCGTCCATGCATAGGACCAGCTAGCCCAATTGCCGGTGCTATTCTGCCAGTAAAGCAATCCGCCCAACCCGGCGAGGATGCTGGCCGGGATGAAGAATGATGGCATCCAGGTGAGGATGGAGGTTAGCGCGAAGATCAGACCCAGTGCGATGATCTGCACTGGCCAGGTTTCTTTACCATAAGCCAGCTCCCTCAACCCGGGAAAGAATTCAATCGCAAGGTAAAACACACCAATCGCTATCAGTAAAAACGCGAACGATATCCGTACCCTTTTCATCATTTCGCCTCCTGTCTTTCGATAGAATTATACATTTGTTCGACAAATTTAAGACAAATCGTATCTACGTTCATAAAATAAGAAATCTATCAATAATACAACTGGTGGCCTAGTTCTGATCGTAAGTTTCACTGATTTTTTCTATCCGATTGCCTATTTATTCACCTATAATATCCATATGCAATCCCCCATGGAATTCACCTCTGACCAGCAGGCTATCCTCACCTCACCCCTCCACATCCGCACCTGGGCGGAGGGGACTGCTGGCTGCGGAAAGAGCACCGCGGCAGCCGCGCGCCTGCAACAGATGGCAGCGCAAGGTATCCCCGCCCAGCATATCCTCATCCTGCTGCCCCAGCGCACCCTGGCTGAGCCCTACACCCGCGTCATCGATTCGCTTTCGTTCCCTCCCGGCGGCCGGCCAGACATCCTCACCCTCAACGGCCTCGCCCAACGTACCCTTTCGCTCTTCTGGCCGCTGGCAGCCACGTCTGCCGGCTTCCCCCAGCCCAACCGCCCGCCTGTTTTCCTCACCATGGAGACAGCGCAGTATTACATGGCACACGTTGCTGGTCCTTTGCTGCAGCGCGGATACTTCGCCGCAGTCAGTCTGACACCCAACCGCCTTTACAGCCAGTTGCTGGATAATCTCAACAAGTCCGCATTGGTGGGCTTCCCCCACACTGAGATCGCCACCCGACTATCCTCTGCCTGGAATGGCGCTTCCAGCCAGCTGCGCGTTTTTGACCAGGCGCAAGAGGCCATCAACCTCTTTCGTCAATTCTGCCACCAGCACAACCTGCTGGATTTCTCGCTGCAAATCGAGGTCTTCCTGCGCAACCTGTGGCCTGGCCTGCTCTGCCGCCAGTACCTGCTCTACCGCTACCGTCACATCATCGCCGATAACCTGGAAGAGGATACCCCCGCCGCGCATGACCTGCTGTTGGACTGGCTCCCGCACCTGGACAGCGCCCTGCTGCTCTACGATCGCGAAGCTGGCTACCGCAAGTTCCTGGGTGCGGACCCGACCAGCGCGCTCCGTCTGCGTGAGATTTGCCCGCACCAGGTGGAATTTCGCACTCCCATATCCCTGCCACCTGAACTGAGCACATTCACCCATGCCTTCGCTTCCACGCTCAAACAGCCCGGTTCTGACACGCCAGGCTCCGAGCCTGCCGCGCCTTCTCTGTCTGAAGCTGAAGTACTCCAGTGCATCCGCCCTCTAGCCACCCGATTCTACCCCCAGATGCTGGATGCCGCCGTTCAGGAGGCTAACCGGTTGATCCGGGAAGAAGGTCTGCCCTCCGGGCAGATCGCCATCCTTGCCCCCTACCTCTCCGACCGGCTGCGCTTTGGACTGGTCGAGCGTTTGAAGCGACTCGAGATACCCGTCCGCGTGCTGCGCCCTTCGCGTTCACTGCAGGAGGATGCGTATATCCGCTGTCTGCTGGCACTGGCGCGTCTGGCTCACCCCGCCTGGCAGCTCCCGGTAATCCGGGAGGATTTCACCGCCATGCTCTCCACCGCCATCGCCAGCCTGGATCTCTGCCGCGCGGGTCTGCTGACGGAAATCGTCTATCCGCGCAAGAAAGAGCAGTGCCTGCCTGGAGACTTCAGCATCGTCAACGCTGATATGAAAGACCGCATCACCTATGTTTCTGGCGGGCATTATACTGAGCTGCGCGAGTGGATCAACGCATATACTGACCAGCCACCGCTGCAATTGGAATTCTTTTTCAGCCGCCTGTTTGGCGAGCTGCTCACCCGCCCGGGTTTTGGTTTTTACAACCACCCGGCTGCCGGCGAGGTAACCGCTAATCTAATGGAAAGCGTACGAAAATTCCGTCAGGCGGTGCAATCCACCGTGGAAGTGTCCGAGATTCCCAAAGAATTCATCCGGGCGGTGGAATCCGGCCTGGTTTCCGCCCAGTACCTGCGCAGTTGGGGCAGCAGCGCGGATGATGCCGTCACCATCGCGCCAGCTTTTTCCTTCCTCCTCCAAAACCGCCCCGTCTCTGCCCAGATCTGGCTGGATGCGGGCAGCAACGCCTGGTTCGAACGCCTCGAGCAGCCCCTGACTCACCCTTATGTGCTCAGCCGCCAGTGGCAGGCCGGCGACCAGTGGGATGACACCCGCGAGGTGGAAGCCAACCGCCAGACCCTTTACCGGCTGGCAGCCGGTTTGATGCGCCGCTGCACCGGACGTATTTTGATGCTTCACTGCGAATTGAACGAGCAGGGATTTGAGCAACAGGGCGCGCTCATCAAGAACGCCGCCTTCGCCTTCGGGCGCATCCGCCGCCTGTCGCAGAACCCGGTTCCAGCCGCACCATCAACAGAGGGAAGCGATGTTTGAGCCGCGACCCGCGCAAAAACGCATCCTCGAATACAATGGCGGGCGGATGGGTATCTCCGCTGTCCCCGGCAGCGGCAAAACTCACACCCTTTCCGCCCTGGCCGCCCAAATCATCTCTGCCGGAACTCTGGCTGAGGATCAGGAAGTGCTGGTGGTCACTCTCGTTAATTCGGCTGTCGCCAATTTCACACAGCGCGTAGAATCCTTCCTGAAGGACAGGGGTACCCTGCCAGGATTCCAATACCGGGTGCGTACCCTGCATGGCCTGGCCAATGACATCGTCAGCGAACGCCCCTCCATCGCCGGGCTGGCTAATGATTATTCCATCCTCGATGAGCGCGACGCTACCCAGATCATCAGCGCCGCGGCTTCCGCCTGGTACCGCTCGCATGTTGAGCAGGTGGAGGCTTACCTGGCGCCGGATATCAGCCAGAATCAGATGTGGAAGGTGCGCAAGGAGCACCTCCCCAAACTGCTGCGCGAACTGTCAGTCGCCTTCATTCGCACGGTCAAAGATAAGCAGCTCTCTGAGGAGCAGGTGGCGGAGATCGCCGAACTCGCCCGCCAACGGGACGGCTTCCACGCTCTGTATATGTGCGCCAGTATCTATGGCGATTATCAGCGTGCCCTGCACTACCGCGGCGCGGTGGATTTTGATGACCTCATCCGCCTGGCGCTGGCTGCACTGCGTCAGGATGACCAACTGCTTTCCCGCCTGCGCCAGCGCTGGCCGTACATATTGGAAGACGAAGCCCAGGATAGCAGCCTGCTTCAACAGGAGATACTGGAGCTGCTCTCGGGCGGCAGCGGCAACTGGGTGCGGGTGGGCGACCCCAACCAGGCCATTTACGCCACCTTCACCACCGCAAACCCGCGTTTCTTGCGCGAATTTATGCAAACCCCCGGCGTGACCCCTCGCGACCTGCCCGAAAGCGGACGCTCGACGCAGAGCATCATCAACCTGGCCAACCATATCATCACCTGGACGCGCAAGCAGCATCCCATCCCCTCCGCCCGCACCGCTCTGGACCTGCCGCTCATCCAACCTGTGCTGCCCGGCGACGCAAATCCCAACCCTGACGATGCCGCCTCCCTCGTCCGCGTGCTCGACCGCAAGCAGGAACCGGAGGAAGAATTATTACGGGTTGCTGATTCGCTGGAGGAGTGGCTGAAACACAACAGTGATAAGACCGTGGCAATGCTCAGCTCGCTCAACCGCCACCTGGAGAAGATGTCCGAATTGCTGAAGTCACGCGGCATCCCCGCCATTGAACTGCTGCGTTCCACCTCTGCCACCCGCCGCGCCGCCGGTCAACTGGATAACGTCTTGCGCTTCATCGCCAATCCGCGCGAATCCAGCAACCTGGCCTCTGCCTTCACCGCCTGGCGCGCGGCTATCTTGAATAAAGAAGAGCCGGGTGATGATGACGCATCTGCCGCCGCCCGGCTGCGTAAATGCACCCATACCGAAGACTACCTTTACCCGCAGATGCGCGATTGGCTGGCGGATCAGCCCCTGGAGGACGCCCCGCAGGTCGAGAACTTGCTGAGTTCCTTCCGTTCCACAGCGCGGATCTGGTTGGACGCTGCCAGCCTGCCCATTGACGAGCTGGTGATCTTCCTTGCTGTTGATCTGTTCACTCAACCCGCGGACCTGGCCGTAGCCCATAAGATCGCTGCACTTCTGCGTTCAGCCGCGGTGCTTAACCCTGAATGGCGCTTATCTGATTTTTCGCGCGAGGCGGCTGAATACACCACCATGGAGCGCAAATTTACCGGTTTCAGCGAGGAGGATGCCGGCTTCGATCCATCCCTGCACAAAGGTCGTGCCGTGCTTGCCACCATCCACAAGGCCAAGGGGCTGGAATGGGACCGAGTGTATCTGACCGCGCTCAACAACTACGACTTCCCCTCTGGAGCGGAGGGCGACGAATATATGTCCGAACGCTGGTTCCTCAAGGGCCGCCTGAATTTGCAAGCCGAGGTGCTCGCCCAGCTGGACCTGGCGCTGTCGGGTCAGCTGGACAGCTATATCGAGGGGGAAGCCGCCTACGCGGACCGGCTGCATTACATCAACGAACGCCTCCGCGTATTGTATGTCGGCGTCACCCGTGCCCGCTCCGAGTTGCTGCTCTCCTGGAATACCGGCCTGCAAAAACGTTCCACCGAAGCGCTGGCGCTGACCGAGATAAAGGACTACCTGGTAGCGAACGGAATTATCCCCGCCCGGAGGGATGCATGACTACACCCGATTTCACCTTCAGTCAGCATTCCATCCAGGACTTTCTGGATTGTCAGCGCCGCTTCTTGCTGCGCCATGTATTGCGCCTGGCCTGGCCGGCCGCTGAGACCGATGACCAGGCTGCTTACGAGCTTCACCAGGAGCAGGGGCAGGCTTTCCACCGCTGCCTGCAGCAATATTTTTCCGGCATCCCGGAAGAAGCCATCACCTCATCCATTACGGATGAACTGCTGGCTGGCTGGTGGCGTAATTTCCTGGGAGAAGCGCGCGGTTTTCCGTGGAACATTGCTGGCAACCCGCCTCCCGGGTTGATGCTGCTGCCAGAGTTCACCCTCACCGCTCATCTGGGCGATCACCGCGTCTCTGCCAAGTATGATCTGGTCGCCGCACTGCCGGGTGAACACTTCTGGATCTATGACTGGAAAACCAGCCGCTCCATCCCCCCGCGTGAAAAGCTGGAGCCGCGTGTACAGACCCGGCTATATTCTTGGCTGCTGGCTGCTGCTGGCAGTGGATTAAATGCCGGAACGGACATTACGCCCGATCAGATCAGCATGACCTACTGGTACGTGCAGCATCCCGCCCGCCCGATTTCTTTTGCCTATTCTTCTGAGCAATTCACGTCCGATCGGCAGCAGCTGGGCGATCTGCTCGATTACATCGCCGGTATCCCCGAAGCGGACTTCCGCCTGACCGACGACCCTGTCCAATGCCGTTTCTGCACCTACCGCTCTTACTGCGAGCGCGGATTCGCCCCTGGTGTGTGGTCAGACCTTTCCGGTGAATCTGATCTATCCTCTGTGCTTGATAACCTCCCCGAGTGGGAGGATAGCAGCCCGTTGGAGTTGTGATGGATGAATTGACCCCGCGCCGCTGGTTGGATCCAACCCCGGTGGAACCCTCGCCCGGCTTGATAGCCCTTGCCGGCAGCCATCTCGCGGCAGACCTGCTCGCCCGCCGCGGCATCACCGATCCAGCCCGGGTGCGTGCCTTCCTCTCCCCGCAGCATTACACCCCCTCGCCCTCCTCCGCCCTGCCCGGCATGGCCGTCGCCACGGAGCGCATCCTGCGCGCTGTCCAGGCTGGCGAGGAGATCTGTGTCTGGGGTGATTTTGACGTGGACGGTCAAACCTCCACCACCATCCTGGTATCTACCCTGCGGCACCTCAATGCGAAAGTGCGCCATTACATCCCAGTGCGCGCGGTTGAATCCCATGGTGTGCACCTTTCCACGCTTCAGCCCCTGGTGGAAGAGGGTGTAAAGCTGCTGATCACCTGTGATACTGGCATCAGCGCTGTCAGCGAGACTGCCTGGGCCAAAGCCAATGGCGTGGATGTGGTCATCACCGACCACCACGAACTGCCTGAAACCCTGCCTCCCGCGGATGCCATCCTCAATCCGCGCCTGCTGCTCGCCGATCACCCGCTTTATCCGCTTCCCGGCTGCGGGGTGGCTTACAAGCTGGCTGAGGAACTGCTCACCCGTTCCGGCGCCACGGAATACGCCGACTCCCTGCTGGACCTGGTCGCCCTGGGGCTGGTGGCGGACGCGGCTGAACTGCGCGCGGAATGCCGTTACCTGCTCCAGCGCGGATTGGCTGCCCTGCGCGAAACCCCGCGCGCCGGCATGCGCTCGCTTTTTGAAAAAGCCGGCGTGGACCCCGCCCTCATCACCGAAGAGACCATCGGCTTCGCCATCGCCCCGCGTCTCAACGCCCTCGGCCGGCTGGCTGACGCCAATCCGATCGTGGATTTCTTCACCACCACTTCCAACAGCCAGGCTGCTATCATGGCAGACAGGCTGGAAGGCTTGAACAACCAGCGCCGCCAGTCCTGTGACCAGATCTTTCATGCTGCTGTAGAGCAGACCGACAGCCACCCTGAGCTACTGAAGACGGCGGCCCTTGTGCTGGCTCACCCCGGGTGGGAGGCTGGCGTGATCGGCATCGTCGCCTCGCGCCTGGTGGAGCGCTTCAACCGCCCGGTCATCCTGTTCCGCGCGCCCGAAGGCGGCACCGCCCGTGGGTCCGCCCGCTCAATCCCCGGTATCAACATCACCCGTGCCATTGCCATCCAGGCGGAGATGCTGCATGGTTTTGGCGGGCATCCCATGGCTGCCGGACTCAGCCTGCCAACCGACTTGCTGGCTGATTTCCGCATGGCGATCTCATACGCTATTCAACAGCAGACCGGTGGCGCGCTGCTTGAAAATCCGCTATGCCTGGATGCCGATCTGCCGCTTTCAAAGGTGCACCTGGATACCGCCCGTCAGCTCGAACCGCTGGCCCCTTTTGGCGTCGGTAACCCCGCGCCGGTGTTCCTGAGCGCCAGCCATCGCGTTTCAAAGGTCACGCCCATCGGCGCGGAAAAGGAGCACCAGGTTGTGCGCGTGGAAGATGAGCACAAGGGCACTTATGATGTGCTGCGCTGGCATGGCGCGGACCTGCCCCTGCCCGAAGGCGCCTTCGACCTGGCTTACACTCCGCGCGCGTCCACCTACCGCGGCGAACCCCACCTGCAGTTGGAGTGGGTGGATGCCCGGCCTGCACGCGCCTCCTCGGTCAGTTTTACAGAACGCCCGACCCTGCAGGTCGAGGACCTGCGCACTGCTGATCGTCCCGCCGCTCTGGCTGCCGCCGCTGCCCTGCCGGACGTAGTGATCTGGGGCGAAGCCTGCCCCGATGGCGCGGGTCTGGATCGCACCCGCCTGCATCACGCCGCTGTGCTGGCTTTTGCTTTCATGCCGCCCGGCGCGGAGGAGATCAAAGCGGTCATGACACGCGTCAAGCCCGTCAGGGTGATGCTGCTGCCCGCCCCGCCGTCCGTGGATGACCCCGGCCGGTTGCTGCGTGATCTGCTGGCTGCCATGAATGAGCGCCGCTCAGCGGGTGAAATGCTTTCGCTCGAAATCCTGGCCGGTATGCTGGGTCAACGCGAAGCCACTGTCCGCCTGGCGCTGGAGTGCCTGCGCGCCGCTGGTAAGTTGGATTTTTCTGTAGGACCAAAAGGCTCCCTGAACTTTTCGAGGGGCAGTTCCCTGAGCCTGTCGAAGGACGGTGCCCTGAGCCTGTCGAAGGACGGTGCCCTGAGCCTGTCGAAGGACGGTGCCCTGAGCCTGTCGAAGGACATCGAGCAGCGCCTGCGCCTCGCTCTGGACGAGACCGCCGCCTTCCGCACCCACTTCGCATCCGCCCCCGTCAAGGAACTTCTCCGCGATTATTTGCATTTTTAGTAATTAGTAATTGGTGATTGGTTACTCGTTCCAACTCACTAATCAACTAATTAACTTATTGACCAATTGCCTATCCCCTTCTTATTCTTCCTTACCCAGGTCGCGAAGCACCCTTTAGGGTCGCGTAGCTCAGCTGGTCAGAGCGCACGGTTCACATCCGTGTCCCCGCAAGGGAGATGTTAAGGTCGGGGGTTCGAGCCCTCACGAAGTACCCTTTAGGGCTCCGCGCCCACACGCGCTCAAAACCCATTTTCCTTGCATTGCATGTTTCCATCTGCTATAATCTTCCTACCCAGGGCGCGTAGCTCAGCTGGTCAGAGCGCACGGTTCACATCCGTGAGGTCGGGGGTTCGAGCCCCTCCGCGCCCACTTAATATTTAATCACCTACTTACCACCCTTCAAGGAGCGAAGCATGATAAAAACTAACATCGCTTCAACAACAATCCTATCTTTGATTATTTCCCTCACACTCGCAGCCTGCTTTCCGGTTGAACAACCCCAGGCCGCTCCGATTGAACAATTGACCACCTGCCCTGCCACTGCTGAGCCAGCCATCCCTGCCCCTGAATGCGAGATGTCCGCGCAGCCAGCGCTTTACGGGTTGTGGCTGAAAGAGCAGAACAGCCAGAGCGCTCTCTTGACCTTCACCGAAAGATCCGTTTACCTGGTGGAATTTGACGGTGCGGGCGATGGCTATGTGCGCGAGACTTTCTATGAGGTGCGGGGGGTGGATTGGGTGAACGGTATCCTGTCCCTGCAGATGAAATGGGTGCGCATCAATGGCAAAATGATGGGTTTCGACGATCCGGCGAAATTAATGAAGATCTCCATCGAGGATGATGCCCTGTTTTACAATATCGATTCTGAAGAGCTGGGCGCCCCGGTTGCCGCAGAAACCGGCCCCTGGCTCAGGCAATAAGGGAAGGCTGCAATTCCTCATAGGCATACCCCGTCAGCTTGAACTCGTACCGTCCCATCCCTCTGGACTGCAAGCCCAACAGAGCCGGGCGGATGTAGTCCGCGAAGCTGCTAAAGTACTCTTCCAGCGCGTTTTCTTTTAGCGCTTCATCCTCGCCCGGCAGGGACCTCTGACATGCATGTTTAGATGTATTAGATAATTGAAAAACCTATCTTAGCCAAATACTCGAAAGTCGGATCGTAATACTCAGCCTTTCGGGTTGGATCTTCTTCATCACCATCTGGAACAACAATTACCATTCCTTGCCTGGCTCTAGTAAGTAAAACCCTGTAGGCGTTCTTTAGATAAGATTGTCTCTCTGGTTTACGTATGGCATTCCATCGATCTCCTACAAAAGAACGGTGCTCCCAACCGAAAGGCGAGTACCTGAAATCTGCGTCCCATACCACACAAGTCCAATCCAATTCTAGCCCCTGCACTTGAAATTCAGTTGCAACATCCTCCAGATAGTAAGATGATCTTGTATCTTCTTTTCCATCTAAGAACCAATGAATTGGATCAATTTCTGGCCGCACATCAATAGCATGTGGTTTCAACCTATATGCTTGGGATGAAACAACAATCCCGTAGCGTTCTGACCCTCTTGCTTTGTCTTTTAACCATTTTTTTGCAGTATTAATATCTCTAGTAATGACAATCGGAAATTTTAGTGAAATATCTTGTAAGGTTATCTTCGCTTCCTTGTTTTCTAAATCCAGTAATTGCTTTACAAGCAATGATACTTTTTCGCTTCGGAAGGATCGCATTGAAACTGATAAGTGCAATTCATCCTTGGTAATAACTTTCGAATAATTTTGTATTTGTTTTAAGACCTTCCCCGCACCATATTCGCTATCAGTTAGACGGGATGAAATATATATATGCCAATCCTGATATGTTCTATTGAGAGATTCAATCCACTCGCTGATACCAGCCTCGCCGGTATTTATCTCTTGACCTCCCCCAACTAAGCACACAACCACTGCCCAATCACTGTGTCTATCCAAACATGAAATTAGAAATTCGGGTTCCGATTGATTAAAGTTTGGTCGTCCCTTTTTCCTTTGCATGAAATTTGCTGTTTGTTGTAGATTCCATGCTCGTTGGGCTTCATCAAATAAAGCTACATGCTCTAACGGTGCTCCCATATCCATTAGGTATTCGTCACGGAAATGGTGTACATTCTGAATAAATAGCTTTACATCACGCCGTGCTTCTCCTAATTTTGTCTTCATCCCTTTTTCTTTATTAAAACGGACCTTATCCCTTGCCAATGCCTCGCGAAGGATATCCACCAATGGACCATTCCCTGATAGGAAGACACTATATAGGTCGTTGTCTTTATCAATATGATTTGTGGCTATATTCAACCCGACAAGTGTTTTCCCTGCACCGGGCACACCTGTAACAAAGCAAATTGATTTTTGTTTTCTCTCACGGGAATTCTGAATGATTTCTGCAATAGCATCAGAAGTCTCGCTTAAGTTAATCGCACTCGCATCACTCCGAGAGATTTCCTTTACAGAGTGGCCGTTATATAAAGCCATTGCCGCTTCGATTATCGTTGGGGTTGGACTATATCTTCCTTGTTCCCATTGCATTGGATCAATCTTATCGTCCTTAAAGACATTTAAAATTGCGTTTATTAATATTAGTAACGTTGATGTATTGCATTTGGATGGTTGGAGAAGTCTATCTTCACCATTAGAAAATTGAATCCTGCAATCAACTTCATCGGCATGTGTTGCCACTAAGATAGGGGCAATAATTCTGTGGTGTGATGTTTCGTGGAAGTTCAATAAATCCAACGCATAATCTACCACCTGATCGATAGACGATGAGAGATACTCCCTTCCTCCCACTTTGAATTCGATAACAAAAATTACCGAACCTAACAATAAAACGACATCTATTCTTTTCCCCATCCGCGGGATGGCATATTCAAAATAAATCGAGCCATTTTGCCCTATGAGGAGGCTTTGAAGGATGGTTATTTCCTCAAGCCAGGCATCCCGTTGGGTTTGCTCCAGAGGAAAAGCATTAGCGGTTGCCAGTTCACCAAGAACTGCCTGCGGAGAGGCTTCAAGGAAATTAGCTATTGTATTAGAGTAATAGTCTCGTTTCATAGAAAGTGACATTCATAAAGTGTATCTATTATCTCAGCTTAGATAGATTTATATTGGTGTTAATCTAATACCGGTTGGATAAACTGACATTTAGGATAATTTACACAACCAAGAAACTTCTTACCTTTATTTACTCCTTGTGATGCAACCCTTAATACCAGCGTTCCCCCACATTTTGGGCAGGTATCAACTTTTTTTTGATTGACCTGAGCGATTTGTCCATTGGGAAGGGTTTTTTTCATCGGTGGGGGATTTGAGTTTTGCAAAGCTCTTTTAATAATCTCACTAAGTTCTTGGGTATTGTATTCTAGTTGAACTGGTATATGAATGAGGGGTAAGCCTGATGCTTTGAACACTCTGTCGACAAATTCATCCCGCTCCTTCCTGTCAGCGCGATTATGGGACTGGTCATCCAGCTCTATAGCGAACCTTGGATGCGTTGTCAAGGGATCACAAATCAAGAAATCAACTCTTTTCTGGCGAATTCGCCCGAATGCTCCGTAGTTATCCCTTGGATGGTCAACAAAAAATACCTCGGCTAACGAAACCTTTGGAAAAATGACCAGTGATTCTTTCATCATAGCTTTTAGTACCTGATAGAAAGAATGTTCAGTTTTCGTTAAAAAATCATCGCGCAGGTGGAATACTGATATATCTAAAGCTGAGATTTCAGATTCTGAAGAAGTAGCAACTGTATTGGATTTGTCCTTTGGAAAAAATGGGGCAAAAATAATAGATAAGCAACCGCTATTCTTTTTCATGCTGTCTCTCCGTTGAATTCCTGCTAAATGACATGTGATACACACCAGTAACAATTATGGTATTGATTTATGGATATTGCAAATGGATATCAGGTAACTCGGCTGAAAATTATATCAACCTCACTGCTCAAATCATTTATCTGAAAGTCGATCACTCATGGTACTTAATTATTTGATTTTATACTCCTCCACTCCTACCTGTAACATATCACATCTTGACGATGGCCATTCCCTTCATACAATGGAATTAGTTGGAACATATAATCTAAAGAGGAAAAAAGGTTGCGTAATCGAATTTCAGGCACTCAAATTACATAACATTACATTACAAAAACAAGAGAATAGTGAATAGAGATTATAAATTAGTAGTTTAGAATCAGGATTTCGGTGACAAAATAAGGGGAGAGCAGGCATTGGGTAATAATATAGAAAATGCTTGCCAGCAACAAGAACAGGCTTACTTCACTATATCTGCGCCTTTTGCGTTAAACCCCTACTGCAGCGCAAACACCAGCACCACCCCGCCTTTATACTCCATGCCTGCATCCGTGCGGCAGTTGCCCCCCATTGTCCCCCCAAATGTTCACATTTGGGGGGATTAAAGGGGGGGATGCGCTAAAATTACCTTATGCCAGCCATCCGATCAAACCAAAAAACCAAAAAGCTTGCCATTGCACTCCGCCATACCCCCACTCCAGCGGAGGTAAAGCTTTGGTATTACTTGCGGTCAAACCAACATAATGGACACAGCTTTCGCCGGCAACATGCCATTGGCTTATACATTACTGATTTTTGTTGCATCAAGCAGAAATTGATCATCGAACTGGACGGGGGGCAGCATGTTGAACAGGTGGAATATGACAGGCACCGAACAGAGTACCTTATATCTCGTGGATATCGGGTTGTGCGTTTTTGGAATGATGATGTGATGAAGAATATAAATTCAGTGCTGGAAAGTATTAATGAGGCATTGAAACAAAAATAAATCCTCAATCATCTTTTTTTATCAATCCTTTGCGTTCTCCGCGCTCTCTGCGGTTAAAACCCTACTTCAACCCAAACACCAGCACCACCCCGCCTTTATACTCCATGCCGGCGTCGGTGCGGCAGTTGGGCGCGGAAATATTCGTGGCGGTCTGGCCGCCACTGGCCATGCGCAGGTTGTAAAGCACCCCCGGCTCCATTCGAAAATCCGCGTACCCCGGGTTCACCCGCGGCTTCAAGCCGGTGAAGAAGGTCTCTTCCCCGCCTTCCCACGAGATGGTGATGCCAGCGCCTGGCAGGGGTTTACCGGCCGCGTCCAGCACGGTGACTTGCAGCAGTTGGGCATGCTCCACGTCGCAATCTGTGTTTTCGCGAGTCTTGATCACGAAAGACTGGGGGGCGGGTGCCGGCGCGGGTGCCGAGCTTGTCGAGGTATTGACAGGCTCAGTGGCCGGTGTCGAGGTAACGACAGGCTCAGTGACCGGTGTCGAGGTATTAGCAGTCGAACCCAGCGCGGCTGCCAGCAGAGCCAGGCTGCGGGATTCGTCCGCCGGCCTCCCCTGCGCGATGGATTGCTGAGCCTGAGCCGCCAGCGCGGAACGCATATCTGCATCCTCCAGCAGCGCCAGCCGGGCCTGCGCCCGCCCCAGGTCGCCGCGGGCTGTGTAAGCCTTCGCGATCAGCGCGCGGTAGATGTCCTTATCCGCCGCGCTTAACATGGCCGGCGAAATATTGCGCATCTCCACCGGGCTGAGCGCCAGCGAAACCAGCAGCCCCAGCCCCAGGCCGAGCACCAGCGCTGTCAACACAAAAAGGTTGCTGCCATCACGTCTCATGGGCCAGGCTCCAGCGTTACCGGCGCACTTGCCTGCAGTTCGCGCGCCAGCGCCATCATCAGTTCCAGGTCATTGACTGAATAACCGGCTTTGCGCGCGTATGCGGCAGCCAGTAGGGCGGCTTCGGTGGGCGAATCAGGGTTCAGTACAGCAAGGCGGGCGGCAGCGGCATCCAGGTCCCCGTCCGTCCCATAAACTTCGGCCGCCATCAGGGCGTAATCCGCGCGGAAATCTTCGCGCAGGCAGCTGGCCGGGTTTTGCGAGCGCAGACCCGGCTGGATGATCCAGCCGTAAGCCAGCCCGCTTGCCAGGCTGAGAAGGAATACCACCAGGAAGATCAGCTTGCGTGCCAAAGTTAACCTTTCAGCATCGGTATCGTGACGCCGCGCTTTTTAGCAGCGGCGATGGTGCGGGGTTGAGACATGGGGCTTCCTCCGGGTGTGGGTTACGGGTTAATTATACGCCGAATAGACTTACGCAGAGCGTGATTGTTTTAACCACAGATAAATGAGATAAACACAGATTATTTTTAGGGGTAAATCGATAAGTCAGACATTTTGTCATCGCGGGGAACGAGCCGAGCTCAATATATGCCAGAAGATTGCTATACCTCTACGAAGGTTCGCAATGACACGCCATGAGGATAAGGGGGGTTGTTGCAGAGGGGCTTACCACGGATAAATTGGATAAACACGGATGAGGAATATTTTTTATTATGTGCAAATGCAAATATCCTATATAATCATGAAATCGAATCATATCAAATTCACTCGGAGGAACCATGATGAATACAGAAAATGTCGCTCCTGTTAAGAAAAACAGCCTGGCCATTGTCAGCCTGGTGTTGGGCATCGTCGGGTTTATCACTGTGCCATTCATTGGAGTTGTCGGCATCCTTTGCGCGATTGCCGCCATAGTCTGTGGAATTATTGCGTTATCCCAGGTTAAAAAATCGAATGAGGGTGGAAAAGGGATGGCTGTTGCGGGTATCATCCTTGGCGCTTTTACGTTTGTCTGGGTTTTTATTTTGTTTTTCATACTTGGACCCGCGATCCAGGAGGTTTTCAATTCCATAACCCAAACCCTGGAGCCGTAGAAATGAGGAATGGCCTTCGCAATAAGAAATTCCCCCGGATGCACCCGGGGGAATTATTGTAGATTACAATTCAACAATCTCGATCGTCTTCAGCGTTACCGCCGGGCTGTTGCGTTTACCCGGGTCGCGCTCGGGGATGGAAAGCAGCACCTTCAAGCTGGCTTCGTCCGCCACCCTGCCAAAGACACTGTGTTTGCCATCCAGCCAGGGGGTGGCCGCATGGGTGATGAAGAACTGGCTGCCATTGGTGCCGGGGCCGGCATTGGCCATGGAAAGCACCCCCGGTCCATCGTGTTTCAAGCTGCGGTCAAACTCATCGGCAAAATTGTAACCAGGACCACCCATGCCGGTACCGGTGGGGTCGCCAGCCTGGGCCATAAAATTGGCGATCACGCGGTGGAAGATGGTGTTATCGTAAAAACCCTGCCGCGCCAAAAAGATCAGGTTATTGACGGTGCGCGGCGTCTTATCCGCGAACAGGTTGCAGGTGATGTCGCCTTTATCCGTTTTTATCACCGCCTGGTATTTTTTCGTTACGTCTAATTGCATTTCGGGGGAAGAAGCCCACCGATGTGAGTTGCTCATGAGATTTCCTTTCAGGTTTAAGATGCCTGATTTTAACATATCCCGCTGGTAATGTGGTTACCGTAGAACGATTTGCGGAATGACCGGGCTTGCGCTACAATGCAGGCTATGAACTGGGATTATGTCGGCAACCCCTGGGCAGTGGAAATGCTGCGTACGCAGATTGTGCAGGATACCACCCGCCACGCATACATTTTCGCCGGACCGCAGGGTATTGGCAGGCGGACGCTGGCGCTGCGCTTTGTGCAGGCTTTGAACTGTCCGCAAGCGGCTGTCAGCGCCGAGCCGTGCCTTTCCTGCCGTGTGTGTCAGCAGATCGAAACCACCCAATACTCGGATTTGCAAGTGCTGGAGCTGCTGGAAGGCAAGAGCGAGATCAGCCGGGAACAGGTGCGCCTGACCCAGCAATTCCTCTCGTTGACCCCCTATCAATCCAAATCGAAGGTAGCCATTTTCCGCGATTTTCAGCTGGCCAGTGCCGGTACACAGGACGCCCTGCTCAAGACTCTGGAAGAAACCCCGGGCAGTGCCCGCATCTTCATCACCGTGGACGCGCTTGAAAACCTGCTGCCCACCACTGTCTCGCGCTGCGAGGTGCTCTCCCTGCGGCCGATGCCAGCCGAGGAGCTGGCCAATACGTTACACGCCCGTTTGCATGTCGAACCAGAAAAAGCAAGGCTGCTGGGGCACATCTCCGGTGGGCGCTACGGGTATGCCCGCCTGCTGGCGGAAGATGAGAGCCTGCTTCAAAAGCGCGCAACCTGGCTGGATGAGTGGTCCGCGCTGGCGGGGATGAACCGCCTGCAGCGCTTCAAGTATGTAGAAGCTGGATTTCCGAAACGCAGCAAACTTACCCTGAAAGAAAAACGCCAGGAACTGGCGGAAATGCTGAACACCTGGATGTCCTTCAATCGGGATGTATTATTGCTTGTCAGCGGAGCGGGGAGCGGGCTGATGAATATTGACCGTTCCGGGGAGGTGGAGCGCGTCTCAGTTCAAACCACAACGTTTGAGGCTGCGCGTACCATCCGCTGCCTGGAGCGGGCAATTAACCGGGTCGAACGATACCTCAATCCGCGCCTGGTGATGGAAACGCTAATGTTGGAGCTGGAAGGTGCAACTTGAAAGCGGATATTGCGTATATTGGGTAGAGGAAAAAATGAGCGAAAAGAAAAATATTCCCTGGTATCTTTACCCATTCTGGCTGATCTGGAAGCTGGTGGTGAGCATCATCGCCTTCACCGGTCGAATCGTGGGGGTTATACTCGGCCTGGTGCTGATGATCGTGGGTGTGGTGGTCAGCCTTACCGTGGTCGGGATGATCGTTGGAATCCCGCTGATCATTTTCGGTTTTCTGTTAATGATTCGGTCGATATTCTAAATTACCCTATCCCCGTAGAATGGTTGAACCAACCACCAAAAGGGGTGGCAGCCCGCTGAGAGGTGGATTTTAGGCTGCCTGGTGATGAAGCGTGATGCTATCCGGCCGCGCCTTGACCAGCAATAGCGCCGGTCGTAAAAGCGAAATGCAGATTATACCCACCGCACGGTCCGACAACGTCCAGCACCTCGCCGGCAAAATACAGCCCGGGCACGATGAGCGATTCCATTGTCTCCGGGTGAACCTCTTCCACCGCGACACCGCCGGAGGAAACCTGGCAGTATTCAAACCCGCGCGTGCCGGTGACTGTCAGTTGGAAATTCGTAAGCTGCTCCATCAGGCTCGAAACCTGGCCAGCGGATAGCTTTGAGCGCGGTGTATCTGCCGGGATGTTCACCAGGCTCAGCATAAAGGAAGCCAGTTTGGGGGGCAGAATGGATTGCACCAGCACCCGGACGGGTAAGTTCAACCCGGCTTCATTGAGCAGCGCATACCTCAGCCAGGCTTCATGTCGATGCAGGAGGTTGAATTCAAGCCCCATATCCTTCGTGGAATAGGCGTGGACCAGGTAGGAAAGATCCATCACACCGGGGCCATTCACACCCCACCGGGTAAAAATGATATTGCCGAAGGTCTTGCCAATGGCCGTCCCCGCCTGTTTGAGGGTGACATCCGCGTCCAGCCGGATGCCCTGTAAAGCTTGCATCCCTTGCATATCAGCAGTAATCGGTGCCAACGCCGGATTCACCGGATGGAACTTGTGCCCCAGTCCATGTATGATCCCGTGCAAACTGCCATCAGAGCCCATGGCGGGGTAAGCCTTTCCTCCACAGGCAATGACTACCCGGTCAAAACTTAATGCATCGCGGTGCAATAGCACATTTAAGCCATTAGCAGTTGGTTGCACCCCGGTAACCTGTTTGCGCAGCATTTTTTCCACACCCAGGCTGATCAACGCGGCATCAAATGCATCCGCCACCGCATGCGCGGATTCGCTAACCGGGTAATACCAGCCATCAAAGGTGGCAAAGGTGGGAATGCCAATAGAATCCAGGTAATGCAGCAGGTCTTCACGGCTGAATTGCAGCAGCACCTCATTCAACCAGACCGGGTTGTCACAGGCATAACGCACCGCAGCCACATCTGCATTGGTCAAGTTGCAGCGGCCGGCGCCGGTCACCAGCAGCTTGCGCCCGGTGTGCTCGTTTGTATCGATGATGGTCACCTGTCCGCCGCCTTGCGCTGCGAACAAGGCTGCCATCAACCCGGCCGGGCCGGAACCGATCACTGCAACTTTTTTCACAGGGGCTTTACCTGAGGATATTCCCGATTTCATATAGTTCTTTTTCTTCGTCTGTTTCCGGGACGATGGTGATCCCATGCGGCAGGGGCTGGTTATCTGAGTCCACATTAACGAAAGTGATATAGCCTTTCACAACATCTGCGTTTTTTACAGATAATGCTATGGAAACGACAATCTTTGACTTGCCGGTGAATATTACTTTGCTGTCGAATTTAGCCAGCGACCCCTTGGGAATGGGGGCAGTGAAGGTCATCCCGTGTATCTTGAGACAAACGATGTTTTCCGGTTTAGTCAGGCTTGCAGCGGCAATGAAACCGGATTCCACGAACCATTCCGCGGTCCGACCAGCATACAAAGTACCGTGGTGGTTGAGGTCTTCGCTCTTAACCAGATGAAAAGTGGTATATGTTGGTGTGCCCATAATTGCGCCTCCTTCCAGTAGACGCCACATTGTATATTGTTTTCTCCAGGGATCAAGTGTTTAACCCAGATTTGCTGGTTAAGGCTATGAATTGCGGCAGGGTTTGCAGTGGTTTCATATCTGGGTCCTCGCGGGCCCACTCAGCCAGGTCAGGATAGTGGGGCAGCGCGCTATGCAATAGAGCAAGCGCCTGATCCTGGTAGCCCGCCAGAGCATTCAGGCAGGCCAGGTTGTAAGTGATCACGCCCTGCCAGCGCGGGTTGGGGTCGATGCCTAACAGATCTTCGTATATGGTGGACATGACAGCCACCGATTTTTCAACACTCCCTCTTTCAACGTAAATAGCGCTGATATGGGTGATGGGGTGAGAAAGAGCGCTATCCAGGATGGCGATCCAGGGGGCGCGGTTGGAATTCATAATATAATCTTCCATAACCAATTCGTCCTCGCTTAGAAACCGTGTCAGCCGGTGGATGCCATCGTAGGCCTTATCCAATTTCGTTTTTATCCATGCCCAATTCTTTGCATGATATAACTGCCAGATGCGGGCGTTTTCTATATCCAGGTTTTCATATTTCGCGGGGGGCGACTTGCTGGCTAGAGCCCGATTAAACCTGTCCAACCAGTGCGCCAGGTGCATCATTTGGTCTTTAAATGACCAATCCGTCACTTCACCACACTCCTCCAGAATTTCAACAGGTGTCTGTTCCACCAGGTCGTGGAGCATTTGCTGTGCATAATGGATCAGCCGGATGACTTCTTTCTTCCTTTTCATCTTCTCCTCCATCCAATATAATTATACTGATAGAGTATCTAATTTCGAGAGATAAAATATTATGGAAGATTAAGCAATGTCCGACTTAAAATATATCAACCCGTCATTGCCATTAACTGACTTGCACCGCCACCTGGAAGGCTCGCTGCGCCTGTCCACCGTGATCGAGATCAGCCAGGAACACCAACTGCCGCTGCCCGCCTGGGATCTACCCGGGCTGCAAAAAGCGGTGTGGATCGACCAGCCAGCCACGGACATTGTAACCATCTTCCCGAAGTTCGACCTGATGCGGCAAGTTTTTGTGGACGAAGATACCATTCGCAGGGTGACAGTGGAAAGCCTGGAGGATGCCGCGCGTGAAGGGCTCGATTATGTCGAGCTTCGATTCAGCCCTTATTTCATGGCAGAACTGCATCAACTCTCCCCGCTCTCAGTCACAGCTGCAGTCTGTGAAGCATGGCAGGAGAGCCGCCATTCCCTTACCATCGATTCGCGCCTTATCGTGATCCTCTCGCGCACCTATGGCCCGGATATTTGCGCTGTTGAGCTGGATTGCGCGTTGGTAAACCGGGATCGCGGTGTAGTTGGTGTGGATTTGGCAGGAGACGAGAGACGTTGGCCGGCAAGGTTGTTCGAGGAGCTATTCCAGGAAGCGCATGAGGTTGGTTTGAAAGTGACTGCCCATGCCGGCGAATTTGCCGGCGCGGAAAGCATCCGCGAGACGATAACGAAACTGAAACCGCAGCGCCTGGGGCACGCTGTCCGCGCTGTGGATGACCCGGCGCTGATGGATGAGATCGCCAGGCTGGGCATCGCCGTGGAGTGCTGCCCGACCAGCAATTACCTTACGGCTACCATCGCTGACATGCATGACCACCCGCTGCTGTTGTTTTTGAAGCACGGAATCTGTGCCACGTTGAATACCGATGATCCTTCGCTGATGGGTGGCTTGACCATCCAGGAGGAGTACCGTCATGCTGCTGAAGATATGGGGCTATCCCCTCAACAATTGGAAACCATTCAAGCGAATGGAATGAAAGCTGCCTTTAAGTCTTAATATATTTAAGAAAAACAGGGGCGCATAATTGTGCGCCCCTGTAATCACTTCAATCATGCTATTTGCCATATTTCGTGAAGTGCGGGGCAAACAGCACTTCGGGGTCGGGGATGACCGGGGGGATGGGGTAAGCCACCCAGGTAACATTCAAGAAATGCTTCCAGATCACATTTTCAGTGGTGATGTTGCCACCCCAGGTTCCGCACCCCAGGGTCATGGTGAAGTCCATGCCGTTCACCCAGTCACCACTGTTGCCATAGCTCTGCGGCTGTCGTACCATCATGCGGCTGACCTTTGCTTTGGTGGCCAGCTCCATAATGTGCGCTTCGTTGGTGGAGTGGATTCCGCATGAGTGTCCGTAGCCGCTGAAAGCAGTGATGTCGATCACCATTTGGACTGCTTTCCCGAAATCGCCATACTTCCAAATAGTCAGCACTGGTGAAAGCTTTTCCGCAGAGAACATATCCTCAGGGCCAATATGCTCACCGAGCACCATCAAGAATGTGGTCCCTTCTGGAACCTGGATGCCCGCTTCACCAGCAATCACCTTGACACTTTTGGCAACGATCTTACCACTCAAGTGGCTGCCATCCGGCCACATGGCTGTTTTAAGCCTGGCACGATCTTCGCCAGTCACCAGGTAACCGCCCTGTTTCTTCAGCCCATCCATTAACGCATCAAAGATGCTTTCATGGATGATAATGTTATTCTCAGCTGAGCAGGAGGTGGCGTTATCAAACGTCTTGCCTTTGAAGATCTTAACTGCCGTTTCATCGATATCAGCAGACTCGTCCACGATCACGGTGGCATTGCCCGCGCCCACACCATAAGCGGGTTTGCCGCTGCTATAAGCCACCTTCACCACACCCGCGCCGCCTGTCGCCAGCACCAGGTCCACCATGCCCATTAATTCCTGGGAAAGCTCCATGGTGGGTTCTTTGATATTCTGCACCAGGTCTTCTGGTGCGCCCACCTTGCGAAGCCCTTTGCGCATTTCATTGCAGATTATCTCGCAGGTCTTTTTGGCTTTAGGGTGCGGGGCAAAAATGACCGCATTGCGGGTTTTTAGGATGGGCAGCCCATTGCAGGGCATGGTTGAGGAAGAGTTGGTCATGGGGGTGATGGCTCCGATTACACCAACCGGTTTGGCAATCTTCACCAGACCTTTTCCCTTATCCTCTTCAATGACGCCGACAGTCTTCACCCCTTGCAGGTCGCGGACAACCCCCAGGGTTTTCTTCATGTGCTTTGCTACCTTATCTTCATACACACCCAACCCGGTCTCGTCCACGGCCATGCGGGCACAGGCTTCCGCAGTTTCGCGCTTGTAAGCTTCCCAGCCCACGGCCAGAACCATTTCATCTACTTTTTCCTGCGGCCAGAACTCGATCACTCTTTGCGCGGCGTGGGCACGTTCCAGCATTTCCTTTAGATTATCAGTCATTTCCAATCCTCCAAAACATGTAATTAATCCGTTGAACGGATGTGGTTTCCCATATTATCTCACGGATGCGAACAACGCACTTTCAAATATATTCAGGGCGTCTTCCAGTTCTTTACGGTCCATAGCAACGCCTGCGGTGGGTCCGGTGCCTACCAGCGGGACAAAGAATTTTTCAGGTAATTTATCTTCAGCAGTGGTGAAACCTTCGCGGGCATTGAAGACACGCAGCATATTCAGGCGGCGCTCATCGCTGCGAATACATTGTTGGCTGTCACATCTGCCCCGCCCGCCAGGAAGGGAATCTCCGATGTTGTCCCTGAGGTGAAGGCAGCATAGAATCCAAATCCAGCCAGTTGGTGGTAAGACCGTAAAGGCGGGCGCCGCGCATATTCAATAGCGAGATGCTGATGATCAATACGGCTGCCACCAGCCACGAAAGCAGGTCGGATATCATTTTATCAATAACGTCTATTTTTATCATAGATATATATTTATTCCGAAATTACAAGTGCCGATTAAACAAAAAACCGGGCTCAAATGGGCCCGGTTGTGATTAACGAGATTTATTCTGTTGCTGCCAGCGGGTGGGCGATGAAGAATTCCCACAATTCATTAGTTGCTGAGATGTCCATCTGAGCTTTTTTTGCAGAGCTTTTTTCCACCGAGCCAGGCCAGCTGTGGTTGCCATTTTGGATGGCAATGAAGCGGACAGCGGTTCCATTCTGGCAGGTGTATGTTACCTTGACGATGTTCTCGTTCTTCTTCGTCTTTACCTCTGGTTTCGGATTACAGGCATCCTGCTCGATCCAATACCTCAATGCATCAAAACCTGGCAGGAAGCCCGCCTTCCCTTTGTTGAGAGCTTTGCTGGATTCGTACGGTACGGTTGCGTCCTGCCGTCCGTGGATGACCATGGCTGAGACAGGCGCCAGCGCGGATTCCAGCCTGACGATGTCGTTTGCAGCTTTCTGATAGCCCACGGTAGCCCCAACACCTCCCACAGCAGCGAGTTTATCCGGTAACGTGGCGCCCAGTTTGTAGGCCATCATGCCACCATCAAAATAGCCAGCCACAAAAACATACCGCGGATTGATATTGTGATCTTTTAGCAACTGGTCAATGAGAGCTGAGATGAAGGTCACATCATCCGCACCACTGCCCTGAATGAACCCCGGATTCCATATGCGTTTCGCCCCGTAGGCATCCGGGTAGACAACGATGAATCCTTTAGCATCTGCCAGTGCGTTAAATTTGGTCAACATGGCAAAATCTGCTGTGGTCATTCCAACGCCATGCAATAAAATAACTGCCGGAACGGGAGTGCTGCCATCATAGGTAGGCGGAATGTGCAGGGAATAGCTGCGGGTTTTGGCGTCCTCCAGCGTTTCCTCTATCACCTCGAGGGTCAGCACATAATCACCGGGAGGGGTGACCACCGCTTTCTTTTTGAACAGACCATCCGGTAGCAGCGAAAACCCTTTGGATTCCTTTTCAGCTTTATCCAGGCTAGAAACATTCACAGGCACCGCCCGGGTGCAGCCGGAGATGGCCAGGGTGACCAGGATGAACTCAATGAACCATTTTTTTAATTTTTCGAACATAGTAACCTCCAAATCTGGGTGGATAACCACCAGTAATGTCGGTTTAATTTGTGCAAGTTTATTGCCAAAGCGAATAATTCGGCAATTAATTGACAATTTCTATCATCCTGTGTAAGATGCCCAAAGAGGAAAATATCATGCCTGAAATCCATTTGCTTGATTCGGAAAATACAATCTGTGAAGAAATCCGGCACTCGTGCCTGATCCGCGCCAACCGTCAAGCTTGCTTTCGTACTTTGACCACAGCAGAGGGATGGAATGCCTGGTTCACTACCAGCATGTTCCTGGACCTCAAGCCCGGAGGTGTGATCATCTTTGAATGGAAGGATTGGGGGGCAAACAACTTCTCCGGCGGCGATCACGGCGCCATCCTGGAAGTCAAAGAGGGTCAGCAGTTATCCTTTACCTGGCACCCAGACAGGCCAGATTATGCCACGCGCGTGGATATCACCTTGGAAGATGCACCAGATGGCTGCCTGGTACATGTCAGCGAGTTTGGTTTCAGCGATGATGATGAGGGGCTGCATAGCATGCTCCAAAGCGCGGCTGGCTGGGGCGAAGCCTTGACGCTACTAAAAATGTACCTGGAGCACGGCTTGAAATATTGATTTATTAAATGGGTATGTTTTTATTGAACTGTATTCGGGGCAATGGCACCTGAAGTGAGCAGCGCGATGATCTCATTCACCAGCCGGAGCTTGCCATCTCCCAATACGGATGCGTCTATATCGCCTAATTTAATACCCACTGGCAAATCCCTGCCCGGAGTATCACCCATGACTTCGCTCCACACATCTTCCAGCGGGCTGCTGTAATCCAGGTTTATTGAAGCGATCCATGCCGGACGCAGTTCGTCTGAAGGCAGCTGACCGCCAATCAGCTTTAGACCTTTTTGCGCCAGGTATGCCAGCATTTCCGGGTTGGCCACCCCGGGATATACATAAGCTGTCTTAACCCCGGATGCTATGAAAGCATCCGCCCAGGGCTGCCATTCAGCCTGAGTAGGCGCGGGGTTCATTTCCATCGCAATGGGGTAATCAGTAAATGGCGTAAAATACGGGTTGCATAATCCGCAAAAGAACATGGCGCCATTGCGGAAGGCGTCGCCAGCCAATAAGCCATCGTTGCTGCCAGTCTGGGTAAGCGCTCCCACCCGCCACTCGTAGGTGGTGATGGCGGCGATATATCCGGCTACGAATCCAGGCCACTCGGGGTGCGCGCCATCCGCGCCAATGGTGAATAGATTGGCTGATGGTGTGATTCCCGGGATGGCGATGGTGATGAATCGGATACCGGGGTAGCGGCTAGCCACGTCGGTCACTCCCGGGTCAGGCGGCAGCACAATGGCCAGCTTCACATCCGGGGTCAGCATCTCAGCTGTTAACTGAGGAACCAATTCCACAGTCAAGCCCGTTGCGCCACCCAACCCTAACGCCTGCGCCATCACCTGCTGAACATCCACTTCTGGCAGTTGGCCACCATTGGCAACCAGCACCCGCGTGGCTGCAGGCAGCGGGGTGAGTGTGGGTGCTTCCGTGGGCGGCAGGGTCGGTAACTCTAGCGGAGCTGCTGTAGGAATTGGAGCCCCTCCGCTACAACTGGCGAGGAGCAGCGTGCTAATTATCAAGATGAAGTAAAAAGGTTGTTTGAGTAACATAGCAGATATTATCCCGTATTATAATCTGGTTATGATTAGGATAGACATCCCCGGTGGAAAGTCCTTCAAACTGCGGCACCTGGTATCCGACGTTAACGGTACACTGGCCCTGGATGGCAACCTGCTGCCAGGCGTGGAGGAAGCCGTTTCTGCCCTGCGCAGAGATTTGCATATTACCCTGTTGACTGCAGACACTTTTGACAAGGGTCGTGATCTGGCTGCCAGCTTGAGGGTGGAGTTACACATCCTAAATCCAGGTGGTGAGCGGGAACAGAAGGCAGCGTTTGTGCGCCAGTCGGGCGCAGATTCGGTTGTCGCCATCGGCCAAGGGGCTAATGATGAGCTAATGCTTAAAGATTCTGCGCTCGGTATCTGTGTCCTTTCACAGGAGGGCAACGCCCTGCCAACACTTATTGCAGCGGATGTGCTGGCCCCAGATGGCGTTGCCGCTCTGCAGTTGCTGCTACATCCGGCGCGCATCATCGCCACTCTTCGCAAGTAATCATCCATATTTATTGCAGGGTGTCACAGGCAATGTTTTCGACGACAGGTCTTCTAATGCCATAGCACCTTCCCTAAACACCAGCACCCAAGCCATTATCAGATACTTCCGGTAATAATGGTAGAATTAGGGCCAGCGGATGCGCTGTTCCACATCCGGGCTTTACAATCCACCACAGGAGTGCTTTTTTATGACTGTTCATTTTGGGACAGACGGTTGGCGAGCCGTTATTTCAGAAACATTTACCTTCTCAAATTTACGCGAGGTGTCGCAAGCCATAGCTGACGCCATTTCTTCAGGTCACTGGAGCAACGGCTACCCGTTGGACCATGAAGTTGAATCCAACCGCATGGTGGTGGGTTTTGATACGCGCTTCCTTTCCGATCGGTACGCGCAGGAAGTAGCCCGTGTACTCGCAGCCAACGGTTTCAAAGTCTTCTTGGCACAATCTGACGCGCCCACCCCAGCGATCTCATTTGCCGTGCGCAAGTTGAATGCCATCGGCGGAGTCATGATCACCGCCAGCCACAACGCGCCGCGTTACAACGGTGTCAAACTCAAAGCCGCCTATGGCGGTTCCGCGCTGCCTGAACAATGCCGCCGCGTGGAAGTCTTCCTCTCGGATAACGAGGCGCAGGCCCGCGGACCCAACCTGATGGATTACGATCAGGCGCGTAAAAGCGGATTGATCGAACGTTTTAACCCGATCCTGGAATACAGTCAGCACCTGCGTGGCCTGATCAATTTTGATTTGATCGCTGACAACCCGCAGCGCTTTGTCGTGGACTCCATGTACGGATCAGGCCGCGGGGTGATCAAGGGCTTGCTGCAGGGCAGTGGCTGTGAGATTCACGAAATCCGCGGCGAGCTGAATCCGGGTTTTGGCGGCGTACACCCAGAACCGATTGGACGTTACCTGGGAGCGCTGGCAGGAGCTGTCTCCAATGGCATGGGCGATTTTGGCCTGGCAACAGATGGCGATGCCGACCGCATCGGCGCGATGGACGGACGGGGTAATTTCGTGGACCCGCACAAGATCATGGCGCTGGCATTAAAGTATCTTGTGGAGAAACGCAGTTTGAGGGGTTCCGTAGTGCGAACAGTCTCGACCACCCGTATGATTGACCGGCTGGCTGCCCGCTACGGGTTGGTATGTCATGAGACCCCGGTGGGTTTCAATCATATCGCTGATCGTATGCTCAATGAAGAGGTGTTAATTGGTGGTGAGGAATCCGGCGGCATCTCTTTTTTGGGTCACATTCCTGAAGGCGACGGGGTGCTCATTGGCTTACTGCTGGTGGAGCTGATTGCCGAGTCGAAAACTTCCCTGTATGAGCTGGTGGAAGGTTTGCAAAAAGAGGTGGGACCAGCCTTCTATGAACGCACCGACCTGCGCCTCAAACACCCCGTCAGCAAGGAAGTGATGACCCGGCGTTTGACAGAAGAAGCACCAGAAAAACTGGGCGGGCAGAGTCTGAGTCAGATCACCACCCTGGACGGCGTCAAATATATTTTTGCCGATGATTCATGGCTGCTGGTGCGCCCATCCGGCACCGAATCGGTGCTGCGGGTCTATGCAGAAGGCCGGTCAGAGCAGATGGTGAAAGAATTGCTCGGTTTCGGTGAGAGGTTCGCCGGTACGATCGTGTAACAGGTTAATATGTCGAAAACTAATCAAACTAACAAGAAAAACGGACTCAACCGCGATCAGCGCCGGCAAAACGCGCAAAAGGTGATCTTCTCGATTATAGCCATCCTGATAATCATCTCCTGGATCATGTCGCTGGTGATCAACCTGTAGTTTCCACAATCACCTTGGCTGGGATTTGGCTGTTATACCCCGAGCAGGTTTATTGCAGCCATTCTTTTTGCCAACCAACTGGTCCTACCCGGGCTTCTCCCCCCAGTTCCACATACGCGCTTTCAGTATTCCACCGGTGGGCATTCTCATTTTCCGCCGGGAAGCGGTAATTAATGCCGCTGCAGCGTTCGACTGTTTCAAGCATCGAACAGCCAGCGAAAATGGACGCCTGCGCCTGGTCTGCCAGCGCCTGCAGGTACACCCGGTCATTCTCCAACCTCTGGCGTACGTCCTCTTCAGTTTTAGCAGGCGAACCATGGCCGGGTACCAGGGAATTGATCTTCAAGCCTTGCAGGCATTGATTGCTGCGCAGGTAATCTGTAAGACTGCTGCTGACGAAGGGGATCTCCACATCGCTCAAGATATCGCCCGCCCACAATGTGCCAGTTGTCTCTTCAAAGATGGATAAATGGTCCGCGGTATGCCCTGGAGTGTACACAGGGCGCAGGCGTAAACCACCGAGGTTGATGGGGGTATCGATATCAACTGGCAGAATCTCCTGGTGGAGGTTGAGTGCTGATATAACTTCCTTCGCTTCGGTGGCCCAGCTGTCAATGGCTGCGCGGTTTGCTGTAAGGTGGCGGGTGAACTCTTCACCAAAGCGCGTATGAGCTAACAGACGTACTTTCCCCCAATCCAGACCAGCTCCCAGCTGGTGATCCCAGTGAAAATGAGTGAGAATCACCACGCACACCTGTGCTTCCTCCTCCGCCAGGAACTGGCAGATGGCTGCCAGTTCGTTTACGGTCATGCCGGGGTCGATAAGCGCAGCCTGTCCACGGGAGAGGAATACGCCGGCATTGTAACGGAAATACTTGCCTGGCTGATACCAGCAGCACTCATTCACTCGTAGCATATTACCTTCCTTGCCAATTATCCACCAGCCGGAGCAAGGTGGGTATGGACAGCACCATGGCCCGCGCACGGTGGCTGACGCGGTTCTTCTCTTCATCCGAAAGCTCTGCCATGGTATGATCCTGTCCTGCCATCAGGAAGATTGGGTCGTAGCCGAAACCATTGCTGCCGCGTTCGGCGGGAATCACCTCTCCATCACAGCGGCCTGTGAAGAACCAGTGCCGTCCATTGGGCAAGCACACGCAGATGGTACAGGTGAAAAAAGCCAGCCAGGGGTGCGGCTTATCCACCAGGCAGGAGAGCAGGTACGCCCGTCGGTCTGCGTCAGTGGGATTGGCGATGGGGGCAAAGCGGTTGGAATACAGCCCCGGGGCGCCGTCCAGCGCGGCCACCTCCAGCCCGCTGTCATCCCCCAGCGCGGGCAGTCCGCTGCGCCAGGCGTATGCGGAAGCCTTCAGGTAGGCGTTCTCATGGTAGCTGGCACCGGTCTCGGCAACCGCCAGGTCAATACCGAGTTCTTGCGCAGTACATACTGTCAGCGGCAGCTCCCCCAGCAAAGTCTGCATCTCGATCACTTTTCCCTTGTTTTCAGTAGCCAGGCATATTTTCATTAGGGAATTAAAGCATGAAAGAGGGAGAAATGGCAAGGGATAGAATAGCTTTGGATCAGGAAGGCAGGGATTGAGTTTGTCATTATATTTCTCATTTATTATCTTTTTTATCATAATATTGATAATTAATTGACTTGCAAGAATAAATGTGCTATCATATTTACAGTACTTATTCCTTTATTACTGTAGATCCTGTGAACCAAACTCGTCACCTGCTACGGCTCAATGTCGGATTTATCATCAGCCAACCCTTCGGCTATAATCGCGACTTCAATTTCGATATACCCGGACTTCGCCTGCTGCCTGATCTTGATCTGAAGGATTTCAATGGCGTTGCTCGCATTGGGCGCACCCAGCAGGGGTTGATACTACAATCAAAATTCCAGTGTTTCATTCAAACTGAATGTGTGCGTTGTCTTACAGAAACCTCCGTCCCGCTGCAGACGGAATTCGACGAGTTATACGCTTTTTCCATCCGCAGCGTGTCTGAATCTGGTTTGATCTTACCGGAGGATGGGCATATCGACCTGGAACCCCTCCTCCGCGAATATTTAACCCTTGAAGTTCCCATTCAGCCCCTGTGCAAGCCGGATTGTAAAGGCCTGTGCGTGGAGTGTGGTGAGAATCTCAATGAAATGATGTGCGAACATCATCATACCTGTCAGCCGGATATTTAGCACCGACCGCATATCCGGTCATCCGGCCTGAACCTTAAGCTGCCAGGCGGGCAAACAGGTGAAGGTCATTACGAACAACCAGTTGGAGGAGGGTGCAAGTGGCAATTACAGGCAGGCACAGGCAGAACACCGAGATCCTGAGCATGTTGCTGGAAAAGGCGGATGTGCAGGGGTATCTCACTACTGAAGACTTGATGGAGTTTTACCCGGAGGGGGATGAAGACAACGAGCATCTCACTGCGTTGATGGTCGCTTTGCGCCGGCGCGGAGTGGAGGTGCTGGACCATGAAACTGACACTCGTTTTATAGAAGAAGACGAGCAACTTCCCCCCAGCGATTTTGACACCTTTTCAGACCTGGAACGGATTTCCATCGATGACTCTGTGGGGCTGTACCTGAAGGAAATGTCCCGGGTGCCTCTGTTGAAGGTGGAAGAGGAGCTGAACCTGGCACGGCGCATCGAGGTTGGGCGGGCTTCAAAAAACGAATTGGCCTGCGGACGGGTGAGCCCCAAACGTCGTGAAGATTTGGAACGGCTCATCCAGGACGGTGTACTGGCGCGCGAACACCTGATCAAAGCCAACACCCGCCTGGTTGTCAGCGTCGCCAAGAAATACATCGGCCGCGGCGTACCTTTTCTAGACCTCATCCAGGAGGGTAACCTGGGCCTGATGAAAGCCGTGGAAAAATACGATTACCACCGCGGTTTCCGCTTCTCCACCTACGCCACCTGGTGGATCCGCCAGACTATCACCCGTTCCATCGCGGATCAGGGTCGCACCATCCGCGTGCCTGTGCATATGATCGACCGCATCCGCCAGCTATATAAAACCACCCACGAGTTGGAGCAGCGCCTCGGGCGCATCCCCACCGCGGACGAACTTGCTGGCGAACTGGGTCTGACCGAACGCAAGGTGCAGTGGATGCTGCGCGTTTCGTGGCTTCCGCTCTCGCTCGAAAGCCCGGTGGGCGATGAAGAAGATTCCGAGCTGGGCATGTTCGTGGAAGACGAAGTCACCCCCACCCCCATCCAGAGCGCCTACCGTAATATGTTGCAAGAAAAGGTGGATGAGGTGCTGGGGACGCTGTCCCCGCGCGAAGCGCGCATCCTGCGCCTCCGCTTCGGGCTGGATAACGGCCGTGTCTACACCCTGGAAGAAGTGGGGCAGAAGTTCGGCCTCACCCGCGAGCGTATCCGCCAAATCGAAGGCAAGGCGCTGAGAAGGCTGCGTCATCCACGCAGGGCAAGGCAGTTGAAGGATTATTTATAAGGAATAATTTCAGCGATTAGGGGTGATCCTAATTACTTAACTATGACGTAATAAACCGTGGTTCCTTTCTTACCACATTAATCATCCCTGCAACTTTCCTCAACCCCTTGCGTATATCTTGGTAGAAACCAATCAAGCAAAAAAGAGGAAAGAATGTCAGAACAAATAGAAATGCCCGCTTCACCCGCCGCACCTGAAAAATATCAGGCCATCACCATCATTATGCTGGTCAATGGCATCATCAATGTGCTTATCGGGCTCACCTTTACCTGGGGAGCGATTTCCACCATCGTAGGTATTTTATGTCTCCCAATCACTGTGCTGCCCCTGGTGCTGGGAGCATTTGAGGTCGTGTATGCAGCCAAAATGCTTTCCAACAAGACCGTGCCTGCCAGCCGGATAAAAACCCTGGCCATCTTTGAGATCGTGGGTATCATTTATGGCAACGCGATTTCTCTCATCGCGGGCATTTTGAACCTGGTATTCCTGGATGATGACACTGTAAAGGCATATTTGCCGGAATAATATGTGTCTTGGCAGGGCGCAATATATCGCTCTCTTACACGTAGAAAATCGAAATGGCGAATCTTTCCGCCATTTTTTGTTGCGTATTCTCCTTCTCTCCACTAAAATATCGCCCATGCCTGCATGCAACGAATACCCAACTGATCTCTTCTCTGACTCCTATGAAGAAGCTCGCCAAAAGTTCAAGGACTCGCTGGCCATCATCCGCCAGCTCTTCCCTAACGCGCAACATCAAAGCCACTCCTTATCCATCGACCCGGCGCTGACAATTGACTGGATCACCTCTGAACCACCAGCCAAAGAAAAGCTGTTCATTCTCACCACCGGGCAGCATGGCCTTGAAGGTTTCACTGGTGCGGCGGTTCAACAGCTATTTATTCACGAATACCTGCCGATGCTTGACCACGCCACCACCGGGCTGCTGCTGGTGCACGCCATCAATCCCTGGGGCATGAAACACCGCCGCAAGGTCAACGGCAACAATGTGGATCTCAACCGCAATTTCAACCTGCACTCGCATGAATATGATCCGCTCTTCAACCCAGTTGCTCGCCAGCTGGAACAGTTGGTATATCCACGCATCGCATTGCGAGCCAGTTGGATCAATCGCGTTTTGTTTTACCTGCGGGTGATTGCAAATGTGCTTCGGGTGGGACGCTCGGATTTCATGGCCGGCGCGTTGATGGGGCAATACTGCTTCCCGGATGGTATCTACTACGGTGGCACGGAAGCCGAGGAAGAAACACAGGTGATGATGAGGCTGTACCAGTCCATGCTGGCGGCATACTCGCAGGTGGTTCACCTGGATATGCACACCGGCTACGGTCCGCGCAGGCAAATGAGTCTGGTCAATACCCCGCATGAACTGGCCTCCTCCGCTGAGCTGGCTGCCCGCTTTGGCTATCCGTTGGTGCAAAAATCCAACGCAGAGGAATTTTATGCCACCCGCGGTGATATGATCGGCTATCTGCATCAACTGAAGTCGGGGCTTCCGCATATCAAGCGATTTTATGCTTCGACTTTCGAGTTTGGCACCTATGGCGATTCGCTGCTCGATGGCATCCGCAGCCTGGCTGTGATGGTGTTTGAGATGCAGGCTCGCTGTTTCGGGGTGAAGAGCGTGGACTCAGGTCGCTGGATCGAGCGGAAGTTTGACGATCTGTATGATATTCGGGATGAGAAGTGGGTGAATAAAGCCCTGGCTGATGCCCGCCAGGCGTTCGAGGGTATCTTAAAGGCTGAGGGGTACTGGGAGTAAACTTAAATCATAGTGGGTGTATTTGGTCAATATTTAATAAGCTGAGGGGGGTCCGCCTTATTCGTACAAATGTTGTCTACCAGGTCCACAGCTCGCGGCGCAAATGGTCAAGGCGGTTGATAAAAACCGCGTTGACACTCTCCCCCGTCACATCCAGGCAGCTGATGCTCACATTATTGAGCGTGAACCAGAAATACGGTTGCCGCACCTGGCCCAGCAGGGCAAAGAAAAAATGGTTGAAGAACCCCTGGTGACTAATGAGCGCGATAACATGATTATGGTTGCCGTGTTTCACCCGCAGGTTATCCGCCAGCCGGTGGGCGCGTCGGATGCGTTGTTCCACTGTCTCAAATGGTCGGCTCCACCAACCGTCTTCATTCAGATCATCCGGCATAACCAGCTCGGGATATTTTGCATGTAACTCTTCGGGAGGGATCCCGGGCATCCCCACCGGCTGGTTGGTCTGTTCATCGTCCAGGTAGATACCGCCGGACTCATGTGAATCATACAACCCGTAGGGGATGATCCCAAGATTACGAGCTACCGGCAAGGCAGTCTGGACGGCGCGTTGCATCAGGCTGCAATATAGCACGTCCACATGCAGTTCGTCACGATGGTCATACAGGTAGGTGGCAAGTACCTCTGCCTGCTGCCGGCCGATGGTCGTCAACTCCGGGTCTGCCAGCCGTCCAGTGCGGGAATTGGTTTCCAGTTGCAACGCGTTATTGAATGATTGCGCGTGCCTGATGTAATAAATGCGCATCCCTTCCCCTACTTTTCTTCAGACATCATTCCTTTGATCTGGTCGAGGATCTTTTGGTAAGGATCCAGGCGCGAATGTTGTTCGCTTTGCAATCGCTTTCCAGCGGTGGCTTTTTCTCGACCGGCTTTAATGGTCGTGCTGCCAACCTGCGATAACGCCCTGGCGCGGAATTGTGCGCTCAGCATACGGATATCTATAACCAGCTGCCCTTCCAACTTTGTCAGTTGTTCAAGTAGATCGGCCTTGCCTGCCGCATCCAGTTGGTCAGCCTTTTTGGCTGCCAGGGCTGCGAGTTCATGCTCATATTGAATAGGTGTTTTCATTATCTCCTCCTGCGCGGCTGTTTTTACTCTTCTATTATACGGGATAAGCGTAGGCAGGGTATGTTCCCATTTCAATATAACCCCATACATACCTTCATGATGCACCCTAATCATCTTCCTTAAACGCAAAGAACCGCCTTCAGGCGGATTTTTGAACTTGCAGTTTCCGGTAGCTACTTCACTGTTGTAAATACATTGAATTTCGGAGGGTGTTCCAGGTGTTTCTTGACCGCACACTGGTCAGCTGAACGCACCAGCGCTTCATGATATTTCGCGGGGAAGCTCTCCGGCACCTGAATTTCCAGCGTAATAGCTTCCACCATGCTGCTAAGCGGGTTTGATTGCATATTCTGAATAATGCGGATGCCTTCAGTAGGCAGCCCGCGCTGTTTACAAAAACCCAGCACATAGATACCAGCACAAGCGCCAATGGATGCCAGGAAGACCGCGAATGGTGTTGGCGCTGAGCCTTCACCGCCCCCGTAAGGCGGCTGGTCTGTTTTGATGGTGAACCCGCCAACATGAGCGTCTACTTTCGCGCCGCCCGGGAAATCGACTACTAGTTCCATTTCTTACCTCCAGTGTATTATTAACTATTGGATGCTGGATCCCGGAAAAAGTTGTATCCATTATAGGATAATCATCATTAAAAAGTTGACATGTGCCACTATCCGGGTTAATACATATCGTATATATTGGAGAATGTGCTTATTAGAGAGAAGCTGATTAAAACGGAATTGTTTCACGACCTGACCGACGAGCAGTTGGATTCGCTCGCTCGGTTAGCCATCCCCTGGAACTACGAGCTGAACGAAATTCTGTTTGAGCAGGACCAGTATGCGGAGTTTCTGTATATCATTCTCGGCGGCGAAGTAAGCATCCGCTTTAAGCCATATGATGGTGAGGAGATACAGGTGGCACGCGTAACCGAAGGTGGCATTTGCGGATGGTCTTCTGTGTTGGGGCGAGCCATCTACACCTCCGCTGCCATCTGCACCCAGCCCTGCGAAACCCTGCGCTTCCGTGGCCGCGAATTGCAAAAGTTGTGCGAATCCTTCCCGGATACCGGGGTCATAATTATGGAGCGCCTGGCAGCGGTTATCGCTGAGCGCTTGTCTAGCACCAATGAAAAGATAATGCAAATGCTGTCGCATAATCTAGGTGGCAAGAACCAAATTGCAAGGAGAAGCTAATGAATATCCCCACACCTGATTTTCCAGAGATCATCCGGTTACAGGCGTTGATCTCCCAGCTTAATGCGTATATCGAAATTTATCATGGCGGATCGGTCGATCTGGTTTCATTTGACGGGAAAAATGTTAAAGTACGGCTGGGCGGTGCCTGCCTAAACTGCCCACTTTCGCCCAACACATTGCACGGCTGGGTGGAAGGTACTCTTAAACAATTCTTCCCGGATGTGGAAAGCGTGGAAGCGGTACCATAACCACCTTAAAAATATAGCAGGGAATAATGATGCTCATCTCCTGTTATATAAAACACAAAACCAAATTAAGGAATAGCCTTAATTTCGCGGTTTGATCAGGAGTCCAGTGAGGAGCTGAACCGCCCCCAGCCCGAGGAGCGCGATGGAGGACATATCCAATCGCCCGCTTTGCATATAAAACACTGCCCCGAAAGCCATCCACACTACCCCCATAATTAAAGACACTTTCTTCTGCTTTGCAAGCATCGTATTGCGGTACTCTGCTACCGCTTGCTGCTGCGCGGCTTCTTCTGTCAAACCCTGGCTGCGTAATTCAGCTATCTTGGCATCCAGCTCTGTGTTGGTCTTGGCACTCGAAGATTTTTTCTTGCGGAAGTAATAGTAGATTAGAGATACGATTCCAGCGAATGCCAGAATCTTTAATAACAACACCAGCGAATCGTAATTCATGCGTCATCCTTAATCCAATGATTTAACTCTCAGTCCAAATAGACTTCCACGTGCTCGCCGTCTTCCTCATCCATTACGTCAATCACCTTGCCGGTGGCCCCGCTCTGCAGGAAGCCCATCAATTGTTCGCGATCCAACCCTTCCACCTGTGGCGAGAAACGAGCGCCCATCTTCATGCCTGCATTCACCAGGCTGAGCGGTAGCCGTACATTCACACGTGTTTTACCGCTGTTGGTGTCGGTAACCACCACCCTGAACCATTGCGCCTGTGTCGGAGGTACCTTTTCCGCGGTGGACGGCTTGCCTTTCGGATTCTTCTCCGTCAGCAGATCCAGCAATTCAATGCCTTCTTCAGCAGAGATTTTGCCTTCCTGCACCAGTTTTAATATCTTCAAACGCTCATCGGGAGTTGCCATCCACGTCCTCTACCGGTAATTATAAACTAAAAGTGTCCTGCAACAGTTCACTTGATTTTGGCATTCATTTCCTTTTTGACCGCATCATATAGGTTCTCGGCTTTCAGTTCGGTCAGGCTATAACAGGGTGCTTTCAGGTGATCCGCCAGCGCCTGTGCCATACCCTGATCGAAAGCGGCATGCTCCATATTGATAACCACGCTGCGAATGCCGTCAAAGGCAATCTGGTCTGCATATCGGTAGCCTTCTTCCAGGGGGGGCAGGTCGCCCATAGATACATTCCCTGCGCCATCTGTCAGGATGATCAGCAGCGGCTGTACATCCGGGTGTAAAATGCCTTCCCGCTTTAATACCTCGTTGGACATCTTAAGTCCGGCGGGCAGCGGTGTCTTACCACCGACAGGTATTTCAGCCAGCGCGCGTTGGGCCAGGAAAATGGAGTTGGTCGGCGGCAGCACCAGGGTTGCACGGTCTTTATTGAATACAATCAACCCCACCCGGTCACGCCGCTGATAAGCATCTGTCAGCAAGGATAGAATGGCGCCTTTGGTGGCTGACATTCGTTCCGCAACCGCCATGGACCAGGAAGCATCCACCAGGAAAAGCACAAGGTTGGCAGCACGGCGTACACGGACTTTGCGGTGGTAATCCGCGGGTTGGACAGCGAATGCAACACGCTTGAGTTGCTCGCCGCGGCGTTTTTGATGAGGGGCTGCTGCGCGCAGGGTGGCATCAAAAGCCAGATCAGTGGCTTTCCCCGCTGATGGTCGAGCCTGGATATAGCGGCCGCGTTTACGGTCGGTGCGTGTGCGAGAGCGCCGACCGCCATGCTGGCGCATCATCTTGTCCAATGGTGTATCCAGCCGACGCGGCTGGAAGGTCTCGCCAGTCTTTACCTGCTGGCCGCCTTCCCACCAGCGGGCGTTGCGATCATCAAAAACGCTCTGAACAGCGCGCGGTTCACCGGTTTGCGGTGTGTCTTCCCCTTGTTGCTCGTCTATGGGCTTTTTTTTTCAGCCTGTCCGCTATCCGAGGGGTCCATTTCCTGTATTCCATCTTCCGAGCTCTCGCTTACCTGCCCTTCCAACTGGCTGATGCGCTCCTGCAGATCTTCCACAGTCACTTCCGTTTGCTGGAAAGGACCACGCTTGATGCGGTGCGGCAGGGCCAGTTCAGCAGCCAGGGCGATATCATGCTGATTAATGGCTTTCCGGCCTTCAAAGGCTGCTTGGGCCCGGGCAGCTTTCAAGATCACCAGGTCCGAGCGGTGACCATCCACATTCAATGAGGTGGTCAGTGCAGCAATGGAAAGCAAGTCGCGGTTTGTATAAGTGACGCTGTCCAACAGCCCGCGAGCAACTTCGATACGTTTGGATAGATCATCTTCTTGTTCATTGAAGCCATCACGGAATATATCCGGATCCAGCTCGTAAGCCAGGTTACGTTCCATGATCTTCACCCGGTCGCGCGCATCGCGTATACCGCGAATCTCCACAGAAAGGGCGAATCGGTCCAGCAGCTGCGGACGCAGGTCGCCTTCCTCCGGGTTCATGGTGCCGACCAGGATGAAGCGTGCCGGGTGCGAAAAGGAGATTCCCTCGCGTTCCACGATGTTCATGCCCATGGCAGCGGAATCCAACAGCACATCCACCACATGGTCGTCCAGCAGGTTGACTTCATCAATATAGAGCATGCCGCGGTTGGCGGCGGCCAGCACACCCGGCTCAAAATACCGTATGCCCTGTTGAATGGCTTTCTCAATATCCAGCGTGCCCACCACCCGATCTTCGGTGGCAGAAACAGGCAGGTTAATGAATGGCGTCACCTTCCATTCGCCCGGAAGGGTGTCAGCACCGCCTGCGCGCTCCTTGCATTCCGTGCACCAGGAAAGTCGTGTCTTGGGATCGCAGCCAAAGCGGCAGCCAGTCACCACTTCTACCTTGGGCAGCAGAGCTGCCAGCGCACGCGCCGCTGTGGATTTTGCCGTACCTCGTTCACCGCGGATGAGTACGCCACCAATGCGTGGATTGACAGCGTTCAAGATCAAGGCCCGGCGCATGCGTTCCTGCCCGACCAGAGCTGTGAATGGAAAAATGGTTACCATGAATAATCCTTGCGAAAAATGATCTTTGTAGTCAAGAGCAAGTTTACCACCAGAAAGAGTTCATTTCAACACACGTTAGACACAATACAATGAATATGAATCATCGTTATGCCAATATCCCATCATCCTGTAGAATTAATCCTATGATTTCAGAGTATTTAGCTCGCGATTATTCAGGAGGAGCTTTCATCCTCTTTGGAAAAGATCATTTAATTTCCCTTTCTTTCGTTGTAATTATATGTTTGATAATCTACCGGTTACGAAATCGATGGAATAAAACACAAATGAAAGCAACACGATGGGGACTGCTTGCTTTGATCTATGCAAGTGAAGCTTCCTGGCATGTATGGATGATGGCAATCGGAAACTGGAATACCCAGATCATGTTACCTTTATGGTTGTGCAGCATTACCGCGTGGACAATGCCTTTATTATTGATATGGCGGAATCAAAAGTATTTTGAATGGGTATATTTTATGGGTTCACTTGGCGCTGCGATGGCTCTGCTTACCCCCGACCTAATGCAGTATGGATTTCCGCATTATCGTTTCATAGAATTCTTCACCCTACACAGTGCAGTTATTATCGCAATTGTGTATATGACAACAGTTGAGCGATTTCGACCCACCTGGAAGTCCATTCCGCGTGTTTTTATCATTACAAACATTTACTGGCTATTCTGTGCCTGGATAAACAGCCAAATTGGAAGCAACTACTTATACACCCAGAGCAAGCTGCCAACTCCCAGTCTCCTGGATTATCTTGGGCCTCATCCGTGGTACCTGCTTTCAATGGAAGCAATATGTATCATGCTATGTGTGCTGCTATATGTACCTTTCGCAATAATAGACTCTTCCGGTAGAGTTGAAACACCCTGCTGACCAAGCAATAATTACCCCCCAGTACGAAAGATTTCTTTTCCTCATAAATCCGGTTAATTATATTGATATTCATGTGTAATCTGTTGCGCAATCTCTCGAGGGTGTTGAAAAACGAGTTTCGCGAGAAGAAAAATCACATTTAGCCACCACATATGGTAGTATTCGATAAAAAAATGCGCGAAATGATCTTGAAATTCTGACTTTTTCAACACCCTCATCTCTCCCTTTTGTTAGTTTCTGCTAAAATATGATAAATGGGAAAGTGTTTTGTAACAAGCCGTGCATTATCAAGAGTAGGAATAGAAATTCTAAACTGGACAAATAAACTTTACCCCTCCACCTCATCCTCGTCATCCGGTTCACCCGGCACCCGCTCCATATCGGAAAATAGCTTCCCGCGCAGCCGACGCAACCAATGCATGATTTTACGAATCGGCCGATGCGAATAGCGGTTCACAAAATGCAATGCAGCCTGCTCCAAAGTGACCATCCCGCCGCTTTTTTCAGCCAGGAAATACTGGTGTTCAATGATCCACAGGTACAGATCGGCTTCTTTGCGGCCAGGAAAATCAGCCAGAACCTTCATCTCGCTGATGATCTGCACCAACGGCAGGTACACCCGCCTGTACCAGGAGCGGGCTGCCCTATGCTCATCAATGAAATGGTTGTACTTCTCGCCCATATACCATCGGTGCACCTGGATGTGCTCAAGCAGCTTGTCATACTGTCCGGCTTGAGTAAACAGGATTTCGCGATTGGAAGAAACCTTCTTTAAGCCGGTAGTCTGCAGGAACCTGTCATATTCCTGCTGCAGAATCAGCGCTTCAAGATTGGTCTCCGGTGTGACTGGTGTGTCTGTCTTAATTTCTGTTACGTATGCATCGATAAATACTTGGCCGCGTTCACGCGCGACGGAGACTCGATGGTTGCCATCTCTGACAAAGTAGACTTCCCCAATTTTATAAAGCTCGACAGCCGGAAGAGCGATATCCTGGATGCGGGCCTTATCTATATTCTCCCAGCGGGAACGCGTGTAGGTGAGTTTTGGCAAAAATGCCCGGTCAAAGTCCTGGTACCTTCCCACCGAGCCGAGGATATTATCCAACGGCACTTCCGCGTATCCCAGGTCGTGCTGCCCTCTCCAGGTAATGTTCCTGCGAATCTCATCGAAAGGCAGCAGATCATTATTGGTCCGTCGCAAACGGTTGAATGTCGCATTGATGAAAGACTTGAAATGAGCCCGGTCAAAATCCTTACGGGCCTGTTCTTTGACAAAGGTCATTTCTGAAGGATCGTTATGATTATTCATGCTGACTGGTATGCATCCTATTGCTTTTTGAATTTTCAAACCGGGTCTCTTTGTAACCATAGGTATTGATCACTGTGGTCTGGTGATACCTGGTCACTGTCCGGGAAGTGTTATGGTAAACATGGGTGTGTCCGTGAAAATGGTAGCGTGGTTTAAACACTCTATCCAGCCAGTTAAAGGCTTTTATCCCTTGGTGCGGCTTATCTTCCATGTCATGGATGCCGGCTGGTGGCGCATGCGTGATGAAAATATCCAAAAATCTACCATAACGCAGACGGTTCAACATCATGCCGGGCACCAGGGAAAGCACCCATCCCCACATTGTTTCCTGTGAATACTGGTATGGGCCATAATTATACTGAACACAGCCTTCCACCCCTGCGAGGAGCAAGCCAGCATGATTAAATACACGTCCATGAAGGTCGATCCCGCCCTCCGGCTTGGTTTTCGGTCCAGCTACAGTCTCTTCCACTTGATTGGTGTGATTACCACGCACATAAAAAAGGGGGGCATCCAGCGAGCTGATGATGTATTCCAGGTAGGAATAAGACAAGTCTCCACAGCTCAACACCAGGTCTACGTCTTTGAAACGTTGTTTGATCTGTGGGCTGTAGACTATTCCCAATTCCACATCGCTGATGGTCAGCAATTTCATTGAGCTACCCCATGCCGATCACCTGTGCGGCGGCCAGCCCACCTGTATGGGTGATGCTTACGCTCCAGATGTTGATGCCCAACTTGGCTGCTATTTCCGCCGCCTGGCCATATAATCTTAAAATAGGTGCCCCGTCGCTATCAGTCAGGATCTCGATCTCCTGCCAGGAAATTTTGCCAATCCCGCAGCCAAGCGCCTTGGCCACAGCTTCTTTGGCTGCGAACCGGCCAGCCAGCGATTGGTCAGAGTGCGATTCCAATTGCTCGCTACCTGTCAACACACGCGCAACAAACCTTGTTTTAATGGCCGGTTTTATGGTGGTGAACCGCTTAATTTCAACCAGATCAAGTCCAGATACCAGTTTCACGCGTCAATCCTTTGATTACGGTCCGGCAACCGCGATGGCCAGTTTGTGCGGGTCAAGGAAGCGCTGCCCGGCTTCCAGAATTTCGCTGGGAGTGACTGCTTTTACCTTGTCTGCATAACCTCGGAGGTAATCCAGCCCCAACTGATAACGTTCCAGGCTAACCAGGGCGGAGGCCACCCCGGCGTTGGATTCCATGGAGAGTGGCAGCCGGCCGATGAAATTGGCCTGGCTGTCCTGTAGTTCTTCGACTTTCACTGGCTGGCGCACAAATCGCGCTAGTTCTTCTTGCACCAGGGCTATGGTCTTCTCCACATTCACCGGGTTAACACCAGCCGATACCTGCCATGAACCAGGTCCGATGCCGGAATTCAGCCGGGTATACGCGTAATATGCCAGGCCGGATTGTTCCCGAACAACATCTCCAATGCGCCCATACATGCCAAACTGTCCCAGGATATTATTACCCAAAGAGATTGGCAGGTATTCCGCGGAGTTGCGTCGGGGGCCGCTGCATCCAACGACAATATCTGATTGCACTTTGCCAGTGATGGTTTCTTTCCTTTCGAGAGTGCTGGAAAAAGGGTTTAGCTCAGGTAAGGCAGGGGGGGTAGTTTGCTCCGGGTTGATCCATCCCGTAAATGCCGCCTTCACCAAGTCCAGTGCATGTGGAGGTTCAATCGCACCTACGATTACCAATACCATGCCCCGCGGCCCATAATTGTATTTTTGGAATTGCACCAGATCATCGCGCGTAATTTTGCTAATCGTTTCCGGGTAGCCATCTTCCGGGCGCGAATAGGGGTGACCTGCAAATAATAACTGATCGAATGCCAGGTTAGCCATCTCGGCAGTATCCTGGGACCGCAGCGCCAACCCTGTCAGCAGTTGACTGCGCATCTTTTCCACATAGCTCTGCGGGAACACTGGCGAGGTAATAAGCTCAAATAAGAGGTTCAGAAGCATCGGCAAGTCTTCGATCAAGGCTTTGCCACTGAAACTGGTGGTATGGATATTCCCACTGAATCCCAGGCTGGCGCCTGAGGATTCCAGCAGTTCGTACACCTGATTAAAGGTATGCTGCTGGGTGCCTCGCATCAGCATGGAGGCGGTGAAATCTGCCAGTCCCAGTTTATCGTCAGGATCCTGGAGGGCGCCGGTATTGAGATAACCGTGGATCACCACAGATGGATTATTGAAGTTGGAGCGCACCAGGGTGGTTATCCCATTTGCTAAGATATCCCGAGTGATGTCATCCGCGCCTGGCAGCGTGTTCTTGTGTTGTTTGTGGGTAATCATGGCTTCACTGGTTCCCTTTCGCAGGATGGTAAATACCAACCACCCGGTTGGCGCGGGTAAGATATTTGCGTGCCACCTGCCATATGTCTTCCGGTGTTACCTCGGAAAGATGCTCCAGGTAGCGAGTGAACCAGTCATAACTGGCAAACATCTCAGAATATCCCAGCCAGAAGCCCTGGTTGGTCACGTTTTCTGCACCATAAACGAAAAGCGCTCTAGCTTGCTTGATAGCCCGCTGGACCTCTGCTTCAGTTACCGGGGATTGCAGGACGCGGTCGATCTCCTCATCTAGCGTGAGGAGAGCTTCTTCCGGCTGCCGCTCGGGGTGGATGGTCACGGTTATGTCGTACAGGTATGGGTCGATAGTGGCTGAGAGTCCGCCATGAACGCCTACAACCAATTGAGTTTCCACCAGTTTCTGGTATAGGCGGCTGGTCTTATTGGAAATACCTCCACCCCCGAACATATTCAACCCGGATGGACCTGTCAGTAAACTGTCCAGCACGGTAAAGGGGAAGAAATCAGCCTGGCAGGCTTGAGGTGCATGGTAAGCCACTTGCATAAATGCCGTCTCGCCCGGACCATTCACATCCACCCATTGCTGTGTTGCAGGGGTTGGTTCAGAAGGAATAAAAGATGGAGGAGGTGATGAGGCGGTCAATTCGCCAAATTCCGCTTGAATTTTTACCAGCATCTTTTCAGCGTCAAAATCTCCTGCAATCGCCAGAACCGCATTGGAGGGTGAATAATATTGCTGGTAATAACGGTAGAGGTCATCTCGCTGTATGGAATGCAGATCATTCATATCACCGATGACTTCATGCCGATATGAATGGACGGAAAAAGCTGCTTTCTGCACAGCTTCGCCAAGTTGGAAGAGCGGTTCATTCTCGTTGCCTTCACGCTCCGAAATGATCACGTTCCGTTCCGAGGATACTTCCTCGAGATCATACAAGCTGTTCACCATGCGGTCTGCTTCCAGCTGCAACGCAGTATCTATCTTTTCAGCCGGCATGGTCTCAAAGAAAGTGGTCCAATCCAGGTAGGTGAAGGCATTCCACGTTCCCCCTTCGCGCGAGATGACTTTATCCATTACCCCCTGTGGAAACCGCGGAGTACCCTTGAACTGCATATGTTCCACCCAGTGCGATATTCCGGTGATTCCGGGGGTCTCATTGCGCGAACCCACGCGGTACCACACCCAGCTGCTGATGATGGGCGAAGCATGCAATTCCTTCAATTGCACTTGCAAGCCATTTTCCAGCCTGCAGGCAGTGATCTCATTTTCCATGAATTAATTCCTTGTGCGGGTCAGTATTCACCTGTTGATGATTGCAACCCTCTTCCATGATGGTGTGTATATCAATATATCATAATTATCCGGAGCGGTTATTGATTACAGTTATAATATCTAAATATTGGTATAAGGAGGAATGCATGACAGATTCAGGTTTTATTGTGGCGGTGATTGGCGCAGGTCCGGCTGGAATTTATGCCAGTAAACAGCTGACTGCGCATGGCCATGAAGTGGTGTTGATCAATAAGGATATTAAGCCCGGCGGCCTGGCAGAGTATGGTATTTACCCTGCCAAGCATAAGATTCGCGAAGGCCTGCGCAAACAGTTCCGCGCCATCCTTTCCAACCCGAAAGTGCATTACTATGGCAACGTTGAGGTGGGTGAATATGGGGATGTCAGCTTGCAGCAGTTAAAAGGGATGGGTTTCAGTGCGATCCTGGTTACGGCTGGAGCGCAGGCTGGTAAACCCCTGGGCATTCCCGGGGAAGAACTACGGGGTGTGTATCAAGCCAAAGATGTGGTTTACCACTATAATTTGCTTCCCCCATTCAGCCGGATGCCTATGAAAATTGGTAAGAAAGTGGCTATTGTTGGCGCAGGCAACGTGATGATGGACCTTGCCCGCTGGCTGATCGACGAAAAACAGGTGGATGAGGTGGTTGCAGTCGTCCGCCGCGGACCTGCCGAAGTGAAGTTTGATAAAAGGGAATTGGAAACTGTTATTGCCAGTATGAACATGAACATCCTGCAGCAGGAGATTGACCGCGTTTCTCCCGTGATGCGCTCCATTGGGCAAGACCCGGATGCAGCTATGGCTTATTACCAGGAAGCCTATGAGAACGCTGAACCGCATTCTTCACCCACCCGCTTCTTGTTACGCTTCCTATGTTCCCCCAGGAAGATGGTTGCGAATGATCATGGTATTGTCAAAGAGCTGGTCGTTGAAGAAAACTCACTGCAGCAAGCCAATGGGGGCACAAAAGCGATTGGCACCGGGACCTATAAGACTCTGAATGTTGACACCGTCATCCTGGCTATTGGCGATGCGGTGGATGAAAAATTGGGCTTGCCTGTGACCGGCACTCAGTTTGTCGGCAACCCCAACCCAACTTATCCCGTGGAGGGTATCTCTTACGAAGTCATCGATTTTGCAGCAGAAAAATCCACAAAAGGCATCTTCCTGGCCGGCTGGTCGCGCCAGGCCAGCACAGGGCTGGTAGGTACAGCCCGAAAGGATGCTACCAATGCTGCTACTGCCATCCAGGCCTACCTTACCGCTGAAGGCGTCAAACCAGCGCAGGGAGCACCTGATTTGCTTTCCACTTTGGAGCAGCTCCTCCCACATCGGGTAAATTACGCCGCCATTCAGCGTCTGGAGGAGTATGAGCAGACCCAGGCTGCCTTGCAGGGATTGGTTGAATTCAAATTGGATTCTAACTTGAAAATGCTAAAAGTCATCCGCGGCGGAGAGTAAAACCCGAAGAAACTATTGACCACATCACCTTTTTTGTGAAAAATGGTGGGGGTTAGGAGGGGGATTTTACAACTCGTCTCCCTGTTTGCCATTGGTTGCGATCCATAGGTAGATTACAGTACAAAGACTGAGACACCTGGTCAATGCCGCGCGCACGGCGGGGTCCTTTCCGCTGCGCTGCAAGGATGGTAACACCGGCGCGAACAGGCATCCATCCCCGTATTTTTTCCTTTTTTTGCATATGATAGAGTAAAATATTAAATTGCGCGTTGGGAGCGGCTACCGACAGGGAAAATGGTCTATCTTTATTGCTTGCATTGTTGGAAAGGTATTATATGGAAAATCATTATGCCATTGAAACCCAATCACTGGGAAGAGTTTACAAGATCCGCAACCCGGGTAAAAAAGAAAACAAGACCCTTACCGCACTTGAAGGTGTGGATCTGCAAATTAAACCCGGTGAACTCTTTGGCTTGCTAGGTCCCAATGGCGCTGGCAAGACTACACTTATCAAGATCCTCACCACTCTGCTTGCGCCCACCCACGGCTATGCCTCGGTGGCTGGCTATGATGTCAGCAAATCTCCCGATGACGTCCGCCAACGGATCAACATGGTTTCCGGCGGTGAATCTTCCGGCTATGGCTTATTGACAGTTCGCGAGAATCTATGGATGTTTGCCCAGTTTTACGGTATCGAAAGCAAGGAGGCCAATCAGCGCATCAAGACTTTGCTGGAGATCGTAGGCATCGCTGACCGGGCTAACTCCCGCTCGTCAAACCTTTCCACCGGCTTACGCCAGAAGATGAATATTGTCCGCGGCTTCCTCACCGACCCCGAGATCCTCTTCCTGGATGAACCAACCCTCGGGTTGGATGTGGGTGCTTCGCGGGATGTACGCAGTTTCATCCGCCGTTGGATGGATGACGATCCGAAGCGCACCCTGCTGCTGACCACTCACTACATGATCGAAGCGGACGAGCTTTGCGACCGGGTGGCGATCATCAACAAAGGCAAGGTGCTCGCCTGCGGAACCCCGGCATCACTCAAACAATCCTTGCAAAAGGATGCCATCTTCCACATCGACCTGGATAGCCCGAAAGTATTGGTGGAATCTGTGTTCAGCATCCTGCCGGGTGTGACCTCTGTAAAGATCCACGATAACGAAAACAAGACCATCATGGACCTGGTGCTGGATGAAGAATCTGCGCTGGCAAATGTGATCGCAACAGTAACCAGCCAGGGCGCGCAGATTGTCACCCTGCAGAAGCGCGAACCAACGCTGGAAGATGTATTTGTAAAGCTGGTTGGCCAGCGCATGGAGGAGGTGGAACATGCCGATGCTCCCGCCAGTTAGCAAACGACACACCGGTTGGCGTTTATTTTTGATGACCGTGATAGGCCGCTCCTACCCGCGCGTGGTGGGCATGCAGCGCGAACGCTCGTGGATCTTCTTTGATACTTTCCTGCCCATGTTGAGCGTGGCAGCCTATGTCTTTGTCTACCGTGCCATCAAAGCCCCGGAAGATTACGTCGGTTTCGTGGTGGTTGGTGGAGCGATGATGGCTTACTGGATGAATGTGTTGTGGTCCATGGCCAGCCAGTTGTACTGGGAAAAGGAGACCGGCAACCTGGCGCTGTACATCATCTCTCCGGGGTCCATGATGGCCATCCTGCTGGGCATGGCATTGGGCGGATTGTTTGCCACCACCCTGCGTGCAGTGGGCATTATCCTGCTGGGCAGTTTGCTATTCCAGGTACACTTTGTCATCGCCAGTGCCACACAACTGATCCTGGTCTTCTTCCTGACCATGGTATCCCTTTATGGTCTGGGGATGATGACCGCATCACTATTCCTGTTACTCAGCCGTGAAGCCTGGCATATCTCCAACCTGGCGCAGGAACCCATCTTCCTCATCTCGGGTTTCTACTTCCCGATCAAAAATTTCCCGGCATGGGTGCCGATGGTGGGTTCCTTCATCCCGCTCACGTTGGGAATGGACGCGATGCGCCAACTTGCTTTTGCCAGCGGTCCCAGCCTCGGTTGGATCAGTGTGAATATCGAGATTATGGGATTGATTGTTCTTTCCATAATGTTTTTGATGGGAGCACGTCTTCTGCTCAATTATATGGAACGGCTGGCTGTGCGTGAAGGCCGGCTGACAGAAAGCCGGGGTTGAAATGGATTCTGCATTCCCAGTGATCCAAAAAAACTGGCGGTCCTTCCGAATGGCTGCCTGGCTGGGCTGGAAGATAGAGTCCAACTGGACGGACCCGTTCCTCTTCACCATCTACTCCATTGTTAAGCCGCTGGCTGCGGCTATGATTCTGGTGGTCATGTACGGTGTGATCACCAATAACCAGTTCGGGTCCCCTGTGTTCGCTTACCTGTTCATTGGCAATGCCTTCTATCAGTATGTGGCCAACGTGATGGTTGGCGTCTCCTGGGCTATTGTGGATGACCGGGAGCACTACTGCACTCTCAAGTATCTATATGTCTCTCCGATCAGTATCCCCTACTATCTGATGGGGCGGGGTGTGGCACGGGTGCTCATTACTACCTTCTCAGTGTTTATCATTATGGTAGTGGGAGTAGCCTTTCTGCATATCCCCTTTAACCCTGCGCAGATCAACTGGCCGCTGTTCGTATTGAGCCTCGTCATAGGCATCATCATGCTGGCCATGCTGGGCCTGCTGCTGGCTGGCGTGACGCTGCGCATGGCGCAATACAGCTTCAATATCGGTGACTCGGTGGCTGGCGCCCTATACTTATTCAGCGGTGCTATCTTCCCGCTCGAGGTACTCCCAGCCTTCCTGCGTCCACTGGGCTATATCATGCCCATCTCTTACTGGCTTGAATTGATCCGCCGTTCACTGGTCGGCGGGGTGGCAGAATCCTTCCCCACTTTTGCCGCCATCAGTGATGTCAACCTGCTGCTCATCCTGGCAGCTCTCTCCGTGCTGTTCGGGGTGGTCAGCGTGTGGGCCTGGAAAAAGTTCGATTGGGAAGCACGTGAACGCGGTTTGCTCGACCAGACCAATAACTACTAATCAGGTGCTGGATATTAAAAGAGGGTGACCGTCTGGTCATCCTCTTTTTTTGTTTACCTGAAATGGTCAGCGTGAAATGAATTTCTGGTGGTGAAATGGAATCAGCAGGATAAATCCAATCGCTATCAGCAGCTGCCCAATTTCCACGCCTCCAGCCTGCCAAGGGCCAAAGTAAGGCGGGCCAGGCAGCGGGTGGCTGCCAAAACCAAACACATCCGCCAGCGCTGAAAAAGCTGCCAGCACAAAACCAGTGCTCACCAACCGCACTCCAAAATCTGCTTTAATGCTGCGCTGCTCCTTCCCCCACAGGCTGACCAGGCTGATGTACCCGCCGATGCAAATAATTGCCAATCCCACCAGGAAGGTGACGATCTGGATGAAGCCAATGACCGGGCTGCGATCCAAACCAAACAACGATGGGCGTGCTCCCAGGAGAAAGACCAGCAACCCGAAAACGCTTACTCCCAATCCGAACCGCATGCGCGAAGGTATTCTGTGTTTAACTACCTGAGGTGCTTTATTTTGTCTATCCATATTCATCATGGCAGATGATGCAAGAGGTATTCCAGCCAGTTCTTACCCATAATACCAGCTATTTGCTCCCCAGTGTACCCTTTTTTCTCCAATAAAGGAATAACCCGGGGCACATCCATCAGTGAATCCAGCTCTGCGGGTGTGCTTTGCAGCCCGAACCCCCCATCAAAATCAGTCCCGATGCCCACATGGTCTGCCGTGCCCAACAGTTGGCAGATATAATCCACCTGGTCTACATACCGGTCAAGTGACACAGCATCCTTGCGGCTGCCCTTCTCCCAACCCGGATCCAGGAGAAGATTGTAGGGCACTACCCCGATCACTCCGCCCCTTTCAACCAGGCGGAGAATGACATCGTCTTTCAGAAAGCGGTTGCTCTCACGTTCTTTGTTGGGTGTAAAGGGGTTGGAATGGCTGGCAATGATGCTGCCATCATACAGGTCAAATGTCTGACGCACAGCCTGTTCGTCCATGTGGCTGATATCCAAAATCGCGCCCAACTCTTCAATCCTTTTCACTAACTGCACGCCTTCGCGGGTTAGCGGCCCGGGTTCTTTTGTTCCACCGCAGTAGCGGGTGGCCTGCCATGCCAACCCGAAGACCCGCACCCCGCGCTCATACCATTCTTTCGCCTCCCCCGGCACGTGGATACCATCCGCGCCTTCCATCAGGTAGACCAATCCTACCGGTGGGGCGGTCGCACCAGAGATCAGCGCGTCCTCCCACGCAGACAGCTGTTTTTGCAATTGTTTTTTACCGGTAATGGGGGTAAATTGTGCCGGGTTTTCCCCGGTCAGCCGTTCATAGGCAGCCAGTTGATCCAGGCACTGCCGATGAGCTTGCTGGCTGTCTTTATAGGTGATGATATCCCATTCACCTTCTTTAGCACGGATGGGCGCTGTAAATAATGACGTGAAAACCACCGCCATATTCACTGCCCGGTATTCAGCCAGACCCAGCATGGTATCGCCGTTCACCGCGGGAGCCAGTCTGTCCTTTTCCATGTTCCGTGTTTCAATGGCAGAAAGCCGGTAATCCCTGCCAAAGGTGAGCATATTCCAGGCAAGGTCTTCATGAGCATCCGCCATCAGCATTGCTTCGTTTTTCATGTTATCTTCCATAAAATAAAAAAGCGCACCATTAGCTGGTGCGCTTCCATGGTCTTCTATTTACTCTTCTTTGATATCGTCTTTAATTGTTTCATCCAACTGGTCAGACAGGGTCTGCCAATCCATTTCAGCATAAGAGGGCGAATCTACTTTGCGCAGGCTAAGGCCAATGCGGTGATTCTCCGCGTCAATCTTGAGTACGCGCAGGGTGACATCATCGCCTTCTTTGAGAACCTCTTTGGGGTGCTCAATGCGCTTCTCGGCGATCTCAGAAATATGGATGAGGCCTTCAATTTCGCCATCCAGTTTGGCGAAAGCGCCAAACTTCGCCAACTTGGTGATCTTACCTTGCACCAGCTGCCCCACCTGGATATGTTCCACTTGTTTGCTCCAGGGGTCATTCAATAACTGGCGTATGGAAAGCCCGATGCGTTTTTTCTCGCGATCAATGGCGATGATCTTGACATTAACTTCTTCACCGACCTTGAGCACTTCATCGGGTTTGTTAATGCGATCCCATGATATCTCAGAGAGATGCACCAGACCATCAGCACCATTAATATTCACGAAGGCGCCAAAATCAGCCAGGCTGGTGATGCGCCCGGTGCGGACATCGCCTTCCTTCAACTCTTCCAAAATACGATCCTTAACGGATTCGCGTGTTTCACTGCTGGCGGCGCGTTCAGATAGGATGAGGCGGCGGCGTTCGCGGTCCACTTCGATCACGCGGACGGTAATCGGTTCACCGACCATCTTGGACCAGCGTTGATCCGGGTTGTCACCTGTCATGCCAGCTCTGCGGGTCAGACTGATCTGGGAGGAGGGCACGAAGCCGCGCAACCCGCCCAGCGGAACAATAAGGCCGCCTTTGTTGTACCCGATGATCTCGGAGTCAAAACCGACACCCGAAGTTTTCTTCTCTTCGGCTTCTTTCCAACTGGCTTCATCGCGGGCGCGATTGATGGAAAGGACGACGTTCCCATTCTGGTCTTCAGGATTGATGACGTAAACATCAATCACCTGCCCAACAGCCAGGCTGGCAAGCACATCCTGTGGGATGGCTTCAAATTCTTTGCCAGTGATAATCCCTTCGGACTTGGTACCAATACTGACCAGGACTTGGCTGATGCCGATACTGGCGATGGTTCCCTGGCGAGTCTCACCTTGAACAGGGGAATCGATGTTACCGAATCCTTCTGCGGCAAGTAGAGATTCCATGTTCTGGTGGTTCTCGGGTGCTTCCCCCTGGTCCGGGTTGGTTGCTTTTTGATCCATATGATTTAAATGACTCCATCTTGAGCGGAATTGTTTGCATTATACGGGATTAATGGAGTCTTGACAACCCTCATTGCATAAGCATAACTGTCCTTTGATGCCGGAAAGTCGCAGTTGGGAGGCAATTCGTCACGGTAATTATTTAAACAGCCGTCCGGGATTCACTGGACAGCTATGCGTGTTATCCACCTGGCGTTTCGACTGTCTCAGGTGCTATGCCGGATCTCGATAATGTCCCCATCCTGTACAATATACTCCTTGCCTTCCAGACGCAGCTTGCCTTTGGACTTGGCTTCATTCTTGCCACCCAGGGCAATTAGGTCATTGTATGCCACCACCTCAGCTTTGATGAATCCTCGCTGCAGGTCTGTGTGGATCTCCCCTGCCGCTTCAGGGGCAGTTGCTCCGCGCCAAACCGTCCAGGCACGGCATTCATCCGGCCCGACGGTAAAGAAAGATTGCAATCCTAGCAGGTCATACGAGAGTCGGATCATGCGGTTGAGGCTGGGTTCTTCTATACCATATTCCTGCAGGAAGAGCTGCATTTCCTCCTGTGGCAGTTGGGCGATATCCATTTCCAGCTTGCCCTGCAGAGCCACCACCTGCGAATGCTTGTGTGGGTACTCGATGGCAGGTTCCTTTTGCCCTTCAGAGAGATTCAATACAACCAGAGTGGGTTTCATGGACAGGAATCCATACCCGGAAAGCATTTTCTCTTCCTCGTGGCTGATATCCATATCCTTGAGCGGTGTTTCCTCACTCAATATGGCATGAAAGCGTTCAAACAATTCCTGTTCGCGCTCAATGACCGCCTTTTCCCGCCCTCCGCCTTTTTTTCGCTCTTCTGCCAGTCGTTCCAGCTTGCGTTCCACGGCAATGAGGTCATTGAGGATGAATTCGCTGTCCATGGCGGAGATATCCCGCAAAGGATCCACGCTGCCGGCGGGGTGTGGTACCTCGTCGGACTCAAAGCAGCGGACGATATGGATAAAACCATCCATCTGGGTCAGGTGGTTGAGCAGTACACCCGAAATTCCGCTCTTTCCAGCACTGCCATCCAGCCCGGCGATATCCGCGTAGGTAACCTTGGCATAGATAGTCTTTTTGGGGTTGAACATCCGCGTCAGCACATCCACGCGTTGATCAGGCACATCCACCACAGCGGTGTGCACTTCCAGTTTTCCGCTGCCAGCTCCAGTGGGCATGGAACCACGGGTAAGGGCGTTATACAGGGTGGTTTTTCCAGCCTGGGGCAGTCCGATGATTCCTAATCGCATGATGATTCTCCCTCGCCCCGGTCATCCTTGACCGGAAGCCTGGTTTTAGATATACTACATTCCACACTCGCCGGAGTGGCGGAACTGGCAGACGCGCACGACTCAAAATCGTGTACCCTCGGGTATGTGGGTTCAATTCCCACCTTCGGCACCTAGATTATAACATGGCCCCTCGGTATAACTTCGGGGGTTTTTTGATTATTTAGGAGATTTATTTCGCCCTTGCCGATTGTTGTGCTACCATTATATTGATCTTCCATTGAATGATCCTGTTTTCGGAGGAGAAATATGGCATCCGTAAATGATATTTTAGCTGTCATCCTGGGCGGAGGGCGCGGTGCGCGCTTATATCCATTGACCAAATACCGCTCCAAACCTGCCGTTCCCATGGGTGGAAAGTACCGGTTGATCGACGTGCCCATCAGCAACTGTATCAACTCATCCATCTACCGGATCGCGGTGCTGACCCAGTTCAACTCGGTTTCATTACATCGTCACATTGCCCGTACTTATTCCTTTGACGCTTTCCACACCGGCTATGTACAGATCTGGGCCGCCGAGCAGACCGATAAGAGTTCCGACTGGTACCAGGGTACCGCGGATGCCGTCCGCAAACAGTTGTGGCAGATCAAATCTTCCAACGCAGAGTATGTCCTCATCCTGGCGGGCGACCACCTCTATAGAATGGATTACAAGGCTATGGCAGAATTCCACTGGCAGAACAAGGCGGATATCACCGTGGCGGTTCAGCCAGTGAATAAAAAAGATGCCGGCCGCTTTGGCATCTTAAAGCGCGACAGCGAAAACCGCATCACCAAATTTGCTGAAAAACCTACAGATCCTGTGATATTAGAGGACATGGTCAGCCGTAAGGACCCGGGCAAACCCTACCTTGGTTCGATGGGTATCTACTTGTTCAATACCGATGTACTCATGGATCTGCTGAGCGGAACCACATTTGACGATTTTGGCGGCGAGGTGATTCCTTACTCCCTTAAGAAAAAAGAAGTGTTCGGCTATGATTTTGAGGGCTACTGGGAAGATATCGGAACGATACGCTCCTTCTATGACACCAATCTGGCATTGACAGAGCCTCATCCGCCTTTTGACCTGTTCAATGCGGAAGCCCCCATTTATACTGCCCCGCTCTTCCTGCCTTGCTCGCAGGTAACCTCCAGCCTGCTCGAGCAAGTACTATTGGCGGATGGATGCTGGATTGACCATGCCGATATTTGCCATTCGGTGATCGGTGTCCGCAGCCGCATCGAGCACGACTGCCGTATTGTGGACAGCATCATCATGGGCGCCGATTACTACGAAAAGGAACGATATAAATCCAAATACAAGTTACCGATAGGCATAGGGCCTGGATGCCAAATTGAAGGCGCCATCATTGACAAGAATGCTCGTCTCGGTTCAGGGGTGATCATCCGCCGCTTCCCGCGGGGAACAGATATCGACACCGACACGTGGATGGTACGCGATGGGATTGTAGTACTGCCAAAAGATGTTGAGCTGCCTGCCGGCACGGTTATTGGACCCAAAGAATAGTCTGCCTCCTTCCACACTAGACGCCAGCCTCGTTTCGAGAAGAACGGGGCTGGTATAATTTTAAGTGGTGGAAATATGAAGAGTTACCCTTACAATCTTATTAATGGCTATCCCATCCTGTTGATGGATGGGTTACACGTCTTGTTAAACACCGGTTCTTCTGAAAGTATGGGGAGGGAGGATCATATCGCTATTGATGGCACGGCGTTCACTGTCCATCGCTCCACCCTCCGGATGAAGATCGAGGACCTTAGTACCATGCTGGGCACTCCGTTGGATGCCATGTTGGGCGCAGACATCCTGACCCAATTCGATTTCAAGCTGCTGTCGGAACGCGGCCAGGTGGTGTTTACCTCTGGAGAATTCCGTCCGTACGGTTATGCCAATCATTTTGAGTTGTATATGGGGGTGCCCATCACGCCGGTATCTGTGTTTAACCGGGATATCCGCCTGTTTTTTGTTACCGGGTCGCGCCGCACTTATTTGAATATGGAAATGCTGCACAGCCTCACCCCCTGCGGGAAAGCCAAAGATTATTATCCCGGGTTGGGCGTATTTGAGACTCCCTTGTTCCATGTTTCAATCTGGGTGGCGGGCTATGATGTGGACCTGGAAGTGGGTATTCCTCCTGCTCCCTTGGTCAGCATGCTTAACCAGACCCATTCACAGGGGATCCTCGGTGCCGATGTACTTCAGGGTTTTGAGGTGTGCCTGGCGCCCCGCCGTCGGGAGAGTTTTTGGTGGCGGCGAGGCTTCGGCCGCGAAGAACCGGAAGGCCAGCGCCGTGACCCCAATGATGTACCTGGATATTACTATTAATTACCCTTAAGCGCACCAAATGAAATTTCTTAACGCAATAAGGGCGGTTGCTCAAGCCGCCCTTATTACATGGGAGAATAAATCCGGTGATTGTTAGTGTGATTGTGCCGCGCGCACCTGGCGGGTGATCAGTATCACCGTGATGCACAGAAACGCCAGCCCGACCAGGCCGGGCAGACCCATCTCATCGGCAAAACCAGTCGATGGCAGGGCAGTGGGCGTTGGGACGATGGTCGCTACGCGGACTGGTGTGGCTGTTTCAGCGGCCGCAGGTAATACAGCTGCCGGGTTTGCTTCGGCTGCCTGGGTTAGCAGCGCGGATACAGTGGCTGTTATGGCCATGTCTTCGGACATCTCGCCACCCATGCCTGCATCTGCGGCCGGGCTGATTGGTTCTGCTGCAGCCTCCTCGATGGCAGGTTCGGTGGCAACTGGCAGCGGGGTATTCGTGGGCAGTGCCTGGACCAGAGATTCGGCGGTGGCAGCCATAACCGTGGCGGTATTCTCAGCGGATATCTTTGAGATCAGATCCGCTCGTTGGGCAGTCTTTTCCGGTAGGATGAATATGGCATATGCAGCTCCGGCAACCATCGCCAGCAGGATGATGGCGCCAAGTATGCTGGCGATAATTGCAAATGTGCGGTTTCCCGTCTTTTTATGTTCCGGGGCTTCTTCAAATTGTGAATAATCGAAATCAGACATGGTTGCCTCTCGTTTCTAGCTATTGCGCGAGCACTTCCAGGTTGGCCAGCGGCACGCATATACTTTCTCCGTTTTCCAGGTGGATGGTTGCTACGGGGACTTTCAATCCATTGGCTAGCACCGCCTGTTCTTTATTGAGTGCAATAAGCTTGCCAATTATTCCCTTCATTGTGCTGGAATTTATGCGCACACTCTGCCCGGGGGTCAGGATGGCATCGGTCAATGGAAAATTGGTTTCGAAGGTGGCTGGCAGCGGAATAATCACCTCGGGTCGGGTGTCGGAGTACCTTTCCCAGCCACTGGCGTTCACCGCTATTTCTTTTCCCTCGTTCGCAGATAGAATTTTGAAAGCGGCTGAGTTCATGGGGATCTTCCCAAAGCCCTCTAATATGATAATCGGAAAATTACACTGGGCTGCCAGCGGTACCAGGCTTGCAGGAAGGCTTGCCAGGATCAACCCCCGGATGGAATACTCTTTACAACACTTAATCGTTTCCGCCCTAGATATATGGCCGCTCAGTAAAATGGATCCACTTAAATCACCTTCCAGGTCATCACACGTAAGTTCACTACCTGTTGAAGGCGCAAATCTTTTCAAATTCCCCTGGGCGATTCTTCCATTACCCCACATTCCCTGCACCAGCGCGCCGTAAGTTTCCAGAATAGCCCCTCGCTCAGGAACCACTTTCTGGATCACTCCCTCCAACCCAGCTTGAAGCTGATATGGCTGGGATTCAAGTTCCAGCAATATTTTCCCATCATTGATGTGAACAACTTTTCCATCCTGGGGAGAGCGTAAAGACCTGGGTGGAAATCCAACCGGCCCGGCAATGACATCGCCTTTGGCAACCACCTGGTTAATCGCCACATTCAAATAGTCGTGGGTATGGTGTGGAGCGATTCCCAGCGTCTGTGCCACATCCAGCAACAGGTGTTGATTGGCCAACCTGGTCTCAGCGATGACATCCGTGGCATTTACTTTTTGCCCAGCGGTAACCAGCACCATCCCGGGAAGAGGCAGCATCCGTTCTCTTCTTATTTTGGTTAACGCCAGGTAGTGGGTGACGGGTACAAACATAGTCCTCTTTTCTTGCGAGGACTATGTGCAAGAACTATACCGTGGGATTTATGCGCTCAATGCGGAAAACCAGCTTTTAAGCTTCTCCCTGCGTTCATCTGCATCATCGGGGATCCGCACCGGCCGACCGCGGGCATCGAAGACCAGGCCAAGAGACCCGCCTGAAACGCGCAAGCTGATGCCCTTGCCACTGCGGCGCAGCCCAAGGTCCGTATGGGGTTCGGTTTCCAGTTGCAGCTTTGCTGTCTGGCCGTATTCCAATGGGATTGCCAGAAAATCCCCCTGCCGGATTTCCATCTGTATCTCTTCTGTAGTCGCCAGAGTCAATCGCGCACGTAAAAGAGTGCTGCCCAATTTACCACGGCTGACCGGGGAAATGACAGTACATAGATTTTGCATCACCCCACTGTTCAGCACATCCACCGGCATTGCCGGAGAAAGCTGACCGCAAGCGCCCAAGACTGGAAGAATATTGTTCTGGTCTAATACAACGGTGGTAATTCCCGCCGGCTGCAATCCATCCAGTATCATCATCAAGCAGTGCTCCGCTGAAGGCGCTCCAGTCATCATCGTCCCAGAAACAATCACCGGTTCAAAACCGAAATTCAACCCTGCCCCCTGCACCAGGTTCAAATGCGGATAGCTTTTTGAAGCTGAAAGCAGCGCCTGTCTTAACCGGAAGCTGGTCAGCGCATATTCTATGGCCAATTCCTCATCAGTAGAGGGGATGCCGGCGGGATATGCAGACTTATTCAGCAGGTAGTCTTTCACTTGCTCATCAGTGACCACCAGGCGAATCCATTGCTGCAGTTCCCGCGGTGTTCCCCTGTATGCAGCCAGAGTATCAAAATCCCCTGCCCAGCGCTGCCTCAGCATGGAAAGGCGATTGTTCTTACCGGTTGCCAGGGTGGTATGTGTTGATCCCAGGTCTATGCCCAGCACCCCGCTTCGGCTGGTATACGCCTTGCCTAAAAAGCGGATCATTCGCCCAAATGACGCTGAAGTCAACATCATCTTGTTGCCGGTCATTTGGTTCAGGTTGATCGCGCCTGTCACCTGGCGGTATTTCACCCGCGCAGCCATTTCCGCAAAAACACCCTGGGCTGGGTCCAGGCTTTCTGATTCTGGTGATGGGCGTATATTGGAGGTAAAGGTCACCGGCGCCAGGGTGCCAACTGAATTTTTCACCCGTTCTGCCAGGGCTGAGTTACCAGCAAACAGGATTTCTGGACGTTTATCCCTGGGCAAAAGAGAGGAGGCAACTTGGATGGTCTCCAGAACCGTTTGGACAGATCGCGAAGCGCCCAGTTCTGTGCCTCCGGCAAGAATCACGATATCCGGCAGGATCTTTAGAAAGCTGTCAACCTGCGCGTCTGGCTTGCGGTTGTCGCTGGCGGAGATGTAATCGCACACCCTGGCATCAGACGTAACAGCCAGGTGTTCTGCGCTTTCCAGTGAGAGGTTGGCCAGCAGCCCGGCGCAAATAACCTTCACATCAGGGCCAGCGGAAATAGTGGCAGCCAACCCATCCACGCCATTGCCTTCCATTGTTTTTGCGATCAACAGCCGTTCCGCTGGATCGATGAACTTTCTCTCGGTGATGCTTTCCAGCTCGCGAACCGCTTCCAGCACACCTGGCATAATATCCAGCATTGGCGCCCCGGCAGTGGTTCGAGATGAACCCTGCGCAATGTAGCGGAATTTATCTTCAACCATCTCAAACAGATATGCCCGAGTGTGAATAGCGCCTACATCGACTGCCAGGATAGATTCATAAGCTGTGGTTTCGGTCATCTTAGGCTCACCTGATCAGTGTGGTTACGATATTCCAGAAGGCATTGATGCGCTCTACTAGCGCAGTCACCGAAGTGGTATACACTCCCGCAAAAATAGCTCCCAGTGTGATGAATAAGAATATCCTACCCATCCATGCCAACGCTTCGATCCAGCCCGGGCGGCGGATGGGTTTACCGATCTCAAACCTGGCGCCAAAATAGAAATACATGAGGGTAGTAATGGTGCCTGCGGCGATGACGAGGTTTTCCGGAAGATTCTCTTTCATTTGCCCCGGAGCGAACAATTCAATGGTGGCATGCGCCTGCGGCAGAATGGTTCCCAATACCGCCCCACTGATGGTGAAAGCTCCAGCCGCGCCCAATAGCAGGGCTAGAGGGATGCGCCCCAGGAAAGCCAACTTGCGGGTCGGTAGGAAAAATAACAGCCCGGAAAGGATGAGCGGTGTGATGACATGAGTAATTGCGTTGGACGTGGTAACTGTTCCACCCAGCAGAGGGTAGATCAGCCGCGGATAGATTGCCTGGAAGAGCAGTATGTCAGCTACATATCCAGCAGTTACCCCCGTGAACAGGCTGACAGCCAGGCGAAAAAGCGGATTATCGCCGATCAGGTAGCTGAATACCAACAGTGAGAGCACAAATCCCAGCGCAGCCCATACCAGGTCTATGGGGTTCATGAACTTTCCCCTCTATGCGTCTTCAGGATGGAAAAGCCTAAATAATTCAAAATCCCGGCTGTGGCCATGATGAACAAGGAAAAGACTAGCGCGTAATAGTATCCGTTCCATAATTGTGTGGCAGGGCCTGGTTCCCGCAGCACCTGTTCAAAGGAAGCAGCGCCGTACATACCACCGATCAACCCGTCAATTTGCCCGGATCGGATGTATGGGCGAACCAGGGGAACAGCCTGACTGCTAACTACCATCCACAATTGAGGCGAGGTCAGTAAAGGTTGGATTTGCTCCACCCAGGTGCGGGCAGTATCCGGGTTGTCAGTGAGAATCAGGATTCCATCGAAGCTATTAAGATTATGGATCGTGGATAATCCAGGGATATCAGTTGTTCTGCTGAGGTTTAAGCCCAGCGGCAGGCTGCCTTTAAAATCCCGCAGCAAGCCCTGCATGCCGGATTGACCGCCTGGCAGATAACCCAGAACAGTGAATCTATCTGTTCCGAGGAAAGGCACCTCAAGGTCTGTCCCCGTTGCGTTCACCGCGGTCAGCAGCTTGTCAGCCAGAAAGAGGTTGTGGGCTGATGTGGAAACGGTGAAGAATGAAGCCTGCTTGTCTGCCAGTAACCGAATCCCAGCACTGGCTGCCGTTTCCACCTCGCCGGCATACGCTGGTTCATAATCCAGGATCAGCAGCACATTTGCCCCTGCGCGTACGCCTGATATTGAGGTGTAGAAGTCCACAATTTCCACCGGGATACTTTGGGGCAAACGGCTGGGAGCGGCATTACTCAGCTGGACCAGGGAGATCAATCCCAATAGCAAGGCGGCGATCACCCAGCGGACAATGAAGGATGACCGACTGCGCTTGTAAAGCGGCGATCCATGCTCTTCTTTCTCAGCCAGCAAAGTGGTCTCAAACATGGAAATACGCGCCGTGGTGGAATCGCTCGGAGATTGTGCCGTAGTTTGTCTGGGAGGATGGTATTTTATCTCTTGCCCGGGTAGAATACCGGGGATATCCTCCAAAGCGTCAACCAACTCAGGAGACTGAGACTGTTGTTCCCCGGCGCGTAGATGCCTGCCTGGCAAATCAACAGGCATTTCACCGGTTTCTTCAGAATCGCTGCGGCTTTCCGCGTCTTTTCCTGGGAATCCCGACTTTGGTTCTATTTGCCCGCTATCGATTTTTTCCGCGGTTTCATCGATAGTTACTTCCAACCCTGGTTGACATTCGGGGATGGTTGCTCCCTCCTGTAACATCGGATCATCTTTATCTGTGTTTGCAAGACCATCCAACGCATCTTCAGCTTCAGCGGCTGGCTGATTGATATTGCTTGCAGATACGGGCTCACCTATTTCCTCCACTTCATCTGCCTGTTGCAACGTTTGACCAGCTTCACCGCCCACTGCGGGCATCTCTCCATCCGGAGGTTTGCCATCGCTGATCTTTGAGCGGATGTTTGACAACCATTCCGCCTGTCTAGCATCAGATGTGGCTGGTTGACCTTCCTCATTGGATATAGGCAGCATATTATTTTTTTGCTTGCCACCGCCCAGGCTGGAAAGAACTGTTTCTAAGGTGGAATCATCTTTGGCGGGTTCGGCATTGGGTACTGGTGGAGATTCCTTTTGTTTCCGGTCTCGGATGGCAGCCAGCCAATCTGGTATCGGCTCCTGGTCAGACCCAGCCGTATCCACTGTGGTCTCATCAGGTAGTGGTTGTTCTGATGGTTGAGAACCGAGCGGTTCATTGCAAAAGCGGCAGAAGAGCGCGTCTTCTGGATTTTCACGTTGGCATTGCGTGCAGGTAATTCCACTCATCTCATTCGCCTGCCTGCGCTCCGGGGCGGATGATGGTGCGGATGCCTGCTGTCAGGCTGCCCAACCCTACCCCTAGCAAAATGCCACGCGCACCACCCAGTGGAATGGTATTGAAGAAAGAGAGCAACATCTGAGTCTGGTTTTCGTTCTGAAAAGGAACAAAGCCGGTAGCAGCCCACAGGAAGAGCATGGCTGACCCGATGAACAGGATAGTGACAAACTGGATGCCCGGTCTGATAGCGCGGATGATGGCTACGGCTAATGAGATACTGAGCAATGCCAGCAAGCTGGTTTCCACCGGCACGATCACCGCGCTGACCATGGACGTATAAAAATGATGCCCTGGTTTTAAAATAAAACCGGCAATGAACACTCCCGCAAAGGCAACCAGCAGCACCACACTGTTCACCCAGTCTGGTTTTTCCGTGCGCACCCGGTCTGCGTGGACAGCCAGCAAATTGAGGATGCCCAGCAACCCTGCCACGCCCGCCAGGGTGATTATCCAGCCCAGCAGCACCTGGCTGACAATACCCAGGAGGTGGTTGGTGATCAATACGCTGGCCAGCAGGATAATTCCTGTGACTGTAGCGATCGCCCGCGGGACAAGGGATCTCATAACTTGCCTGCCACTTTCAAGATTGCCCCGATTAAGATGGCTGCCACCACCATCAGTCTGAGAATATCCTGGGTTTTCAAGCTTGCTGCTTGCACAGGATCCGGCTGGGAATACGCACTGGCAGCGAAGAACTCTTCTCCAATTAATGGGGATCGGTTTGTGGCGTACAATACCGCCTGCGCCAGCAGGTTGTCTGTGCCGCTTGTGGTGTGCGCCTGTATCCTCTCCGCGGAATCTGCCAGGAGTCCCACCTCCGGGCCAAAGCTCCCCAGGGCTACCGCCAGTGCGCGATGATCGTAACGTTGCGCCAGCATCGCCCCAGCGATGTAAGAGAAAGGAGAGACTCCTGTGATCTGTGTCGTGTTGATATTACTTCGGTGAGGAAAACGCATCGCCCGGTTTGTGGATCTCATCGTTTCCAGAGCCAATAGGTAGACAACACCATCCCCGCTGGTAGCCAGGGGTGCAGTGTCGCTGTTAAGGCAGAGTCGCGAGAGATTCGCAAGCAATTCCACCGCTGCCAGGGTTGAGCCAGCCTGGGGAGATAAAATGCTGCCGGATCCCAGGGTGATATGTGCTCCCTCCCCGCTTTCAATAATGTTATGAATCGCCCGCTGATATTGCTCAAAGGAAGGAATCACCCGAAAATTGCTGCGCACCTTTTTGCGTTCAAATATGCTCAGCAATAGGACCAGCAGAAAAGCCAGCATAATCAGGAATAGCCCGTTGTCAATCATGATTGCCTTCCTGGATTCGATTCAAGAGAGCCATGAATTTGTGGTATGCAACCGGATCTTCCACTAGCGTTATCAGTGCTTGCCGCTGCTCAGACTGAAGCAGGCTGCCGATTAAAGGCTGGCTGAAGTACAATATCTGCGCGAATAAATAGGTGAACGGGGTTAAGGCACGCAGGAACAGGACTGCGGGCTGCGATAATCCCAGCCGCTTTAACTCGTCAGCCCAGTCCGCGTATATTACCGATGCCTTTTCCAATAAATTATTTTCCACCACTTTGATTTTATATGAACGGGAATCAAAGGTCAAGCACGGGAGGAACACTAGCCGGATAGCGACACCTATTAGTCAGCTTGCCATAATTACTGCGGATGATTTCGCAAGAATATCAAGTAGTTACTGTCAGGGTAGCCGGTTAGCAAATCAAGAAGGTGGATTGCTTTCTGGGATGGTAAAACTAACAGAGGTTCCCTGCCCAAGTTTACTTACAGCTGTGATATGTTCGCCATGCGCCTCGATAATGCCGCGGGAGATGGCCAGACCCAGACCCGATCCCCCAGTCGAACGGTTGCGGGATTTATCTCCCCGGTAGAAGCGTTCAAAAATATTAGCCATATCCTCGGGTTTCATACCCTTTCCGTTATCAATCACCGAAACGATGACTTTATTACCCGATCGGACGGCTTCAATCCTTACTTTACCCCCTGCTGGTGTATATCGTACAGCGTTGCTGGTAAGGTTGTTCAACACCCGGTTGATGAGTTGTGCGTCAATATACACCAGGTCAATGCCAGGATCCACACTGCCAGTCAGTTCAATATGGTTCTGTTTCGCCAGTGTAAAAAAAGATTCAAGTGTGTCCGAGATCAAGTCTGGCAGCGCTACATCCTGCCGATCAAGAGACAGTCCATCAGAATCCATCTTTGCAAGGTCAAAAAGGTCGTCAATTAACCGGGAGAGATTTTTGATCTCCTTTTGAGCCATCTCAAGGTAACGTTGGGTTGTGTCTGGGTCCTCCACAACGCGGTCAGACAGGGCTTCCAGCATAGCTCGGATTGAGGTGAGCGGTGTACGCAGATCATGCCCGATCCATGCAATCATATCATTTCTGATTCTACGCAGTTCTTTTTGCCGATTATCCAGCACCTGCAGTTGGCTGGCCATTTCATTGAAGGTCGCCCCTAATTCCGCAATTTCATCTCTACCGGTCAGGCTCACTCTCTCGTTCAGGTTACCGCGGGCAATCTCACGCGAAGCTTGGTTGAGGGCATTGAGACGGTTGGAAAGATCGTGGGTCAATACATAACCAAAAGATACAAAAATGCCGCTGCCAAAAAACAACAGGGTTGCTGTCAACAGCACATCTGGCAGATTCGTGAATACCCGGTTGGTAATAATGGCAATTACTGCAACGACGATCAACATTGAGAAGCTGTAGCCCCCCAGGATGGTCCAACGCAGACGCTTGATCTGGGAGATCCAACCCAATCGAAAGGCTGAATATACAAGTGAAAGCGAAAAGGTGGCCGTGAGCCCCATGACAATGGCAATGAAAATGAAGGTGGGTTCCGGAATTGGCAGCAGGTAATATAAAAGCGCCAGTGAAGCTTCCAACGCAAAGAGAATGCCAATGCTGAATCTCAGAAAACCCAGGGATACTTGATCTTCCGGTTTTTTTGTCATGGTCATTGCTTAAGGTTCGAAGCGATAGCCTACGCCCCATACAGTCTGAATATAGCGTGGGTGGGAAGGGTCCTGCTCTATTTTCTCCCGCAGGCGGCGCATGTGAACAGTTACCGTTCCAGGATCGATATAATCTGATAGACCCCACACCTGTTCCAACAATAGCGATCGACTAAATACCTTTTTGGGGTTGCGCACCAGCAACAATAACAGGTTAAACTCCTTGGCTGTCAGGTCGATTTCTTTTTGATTGACAACCACAAGGCGTATTCCTGGATTGATCTGCAAATCCTGAAACTTTAGGGTTTGCATGGGGTCCTCCTCGGCGGCCACATTCGTACCCCCCCGCCGCAGCACTGCCTTCACCCGGCTCACCAGCTCTTGCGGGCTGAATGGCTTGGTGATGTAATCATCCGCGCCCATCTCCAAACCAGCGATCCGGTCGCTTTCTTCACGCAATGCTGTCAGGATGATAACCGGTACATGGCTGCGCTGCCGCACCCGACTCAGGATCTCCCGTCCATCCACGTGAGGAAGCATCAAATCGAGCACGATAAGCTGGGGAGTCTCTTTTTCCAGCATCTCAATTGCCACACGGCCATCATTGACTGTTACCACGTCATACCCTGCCCGGGTGAGATACAGGCTCACCACCTCCCCCACACTGGGCTCGTCTTCCACCACAAGAATCCGGTTTGCATTCATGGATACTCTCCACTCTTGATTGTATATGAGATTGGATAAAAAGGTGAGTCCATTAATTGATAAATTTGGAATTAATAAGGCGCCTTGATGGCGCCTGGTCGGGTGGTTCGATAAGCAGGTTTATGCAGGGACGCAGGCTTCTACCGGGCAAACAGAGGCACAGGTAGCACAGGCAGTGCATTTATTCTGGTCAATCACATACTTGTCGTCCCCGGCAGAAATGGAGTTTTCGGGGCATTCTGGTTCGCATGCCCCACAGGAGATGCAGTCATCAGTGATGGTATAAGTGGCCATAGGAGTTCCTTTCGATCTGAGTTGGTAAAAAATCCGGACATAGGTTATCACGCTTGCATACGTCAGTCAAGACGATTCGTTATACTTACAGGATGCTTCCCATCCTGTTACTTGGTAGTGTACAGTTCAATAATTTTCAACACCACTTTCACTGCTTTTTCCATGGAACGCACCGGGATAAACTCGTACTTGCCGTGACCATTGTGCCCGCCAGTGAAGATGTTGGGCGTGGGTAACCCCATGTAAGATAACCGCGAACCGTCCGTGCCGCCACGGATGGGCTTAATGATCGGCGTTACGCCGACCTGCTCCATGGCCTCGCGGGCAGTATCCACGATATGCATGTTCGGCTCGAGTACTTCGCGCATATTCTGATACTGTTGGGTTAATTCCATGTGGATGCGCTTGCTGCCAATGCGTTCATTCATAAAAGCGATCGCCTCGCGCAGCACCTGCTCTTTGTGTTCAAACTTGACCCGGTCGTGGTCGCGGATGATGTACATAATATCTGTTTCTTCCACTGTGCCATTGAAATGAAGAAGGTGGAAGAATCCCTCGTAGTTATCTGTATACTCCGGGCGCTGATCCACCGGCAGCATGGCATGCAGATCCATAGCCAGTTGCATGGCGTTGACCATCTTATCCTTGGATTTGCCCGGGTGCACATTGCGTCCCTGGATGTGGATGCGCGCCATTGAGGCGTTAAAGCACTCATACTCCAGTTCGCCGATCTCATCGCCATCCACAGTGTAAGCAATGTCCGCCCCAAATTTCTGCACGTCAAAGTGATCCGCGCCGTGGCCAATCTCCTCGTCCGGTGTAAAGCTGATGCACAATTTGCCATGCTGTATCTCTAGGTTGGCTTGCAAGTGCTCCAGCATTGCCAGGATGATCGCCACGCCGGCCTTGTCATCCGCGCCCAGCAGGGTTTTACCGTCTGTGGTAATGATGGCCTGCCCGACGTATTTCAACAGGTCGGGAAAGTCAGCCGGAGAGAGGATGGTGTTAGTGGGGGCATCCAGTGTGATGGGCGCGCCATCATAGGCTGGGATCAGGCGCGGATTCACGTTGGCGCCGGAAGCATCCGGGCTGGTATCCATGTGTGCGATCCAACCGATGGCGGGGATGGTTTTGCTGGTGTTGGCGGGCAGTGTGGCCATCACATAGCACTTGTCATCTACAGCCGCATCTTTCAACCCCAACGCCTGCAGTTCCTGTACTAACAGCCTCGCCAGGTCGAATTGTTTTACGGTGGACGGGTTGGATTCAGAGTCCATATCGGACTGGGTATCGATCTTGATATACCGGATAAATTTGTCAACGATTGATTCCATATGATTCCTCGTATTTTTAGTCAGATACTAATATTCTAATCAATAATCAGCCCGAAAGGGCTTTCTGTTTTTTGAGATTATCTTCCCGGGAAAGGATCGATGCCTGTGGTGAACAGCCAGCCCAGGTCATGCCCATTGAATTCCATCCGCTCTCCTTTAGCCATTAGGTTCAGGGCATACGCCTTGAGGGACTCGAATAGGTCTTCATAACCAAACAGTTTCACGGATAGTGCCGCTTTAAATAGCCGCACCGGCCAATGTTGCCAGCTTTGACCGGGCTGAGGGTTGGCCAAATCACTCGCTTTCAATAAATCCCATCCCCAGGAGGCTGCCACCAGTTCCACCCCGCGCAGGTAGCGCTGCATGAAACCAGCATCCTGTTTGAGCCCAGCAACATCCCCGTCATATACCGTCCACGCCAGACCATAGCCACTCTGCTTGTGGATGGGGAATACCCACCAGTCGTAGTGGCTGCTGTGAAAGCGCTCCCAATCTCCCCGGGCTGCCCAGTCCTCAAACTGAGTAATTTGCCCGGCATGGGTTTGCTTCAGTTGCTCGAGTCCGACGAAGTCAGGGGAAGTGTTTTGGCGCAAACTATTAACCTCTCATGGCTGGCTGTCAAACACGCAGCGGATGCCCACATCGGCGAATGATGAGCCCGGCAGACGCGACCAGCGATTATCCACCCGCAGCTTCCAGTACAGCTCATCGTAATCCGCGTACGAGCCGCCGCGCATTATGCGCTCTTCACCTTCCTCTGGGGGTACCGGGTTGGTTACCGGGTTTGTGGGATAGCAGCTTTGTCCGTCATAGCTATCCTGCACCCACTCGTATACATTGCCGGACATATCATATAACCCGAATGGACTGATCCCGTCCGGGAAAGAGGCAACAGGTGCCGTGTATTGGTACCCGTCTTCCATCCGGTAATCGCACAAGGGGCATTTAAAGCTTTTTTCACCAAAGTTTAACAGGTTGTCATCTACATCATCATTTCCCCATGGATACATACGTACATCATCATCGCCGCGAGCTGCCCGTTCCCACTCTGCCTCAGTGGGCAACCGACCTCCCGCCCATTCGCAGTAAGCGCTGGCATCATTCCACGAAATCTGCGTAACCGGATGATCTTCATTGCCTGTAAGTTTCTTCTTTCCACCGATCGGCTTTTGCCAGTTTGGACCGCTGTCGGTGGAGATAACCTTTTGCCAATCGTTTTCGCAGTAATTCCAAATCCAGCCCCCAAAGTTTTTTTCTGCGTCTGTGATAAAACCGGTTGCTTGCACGAACTTTCGGAATGCGGCAATCGTTACTTCGGTCTGGTTGATCCAGTAGGCATCCAGGGTGACTTTGTGCTGTGGAGTAACGCAAAACCCGCGCCTTTTACTGAAATCAAAGTTTGAACCCATGGTGAAGCTGCCTTTTGGGATGTACACCACTGCCAATCCATCCTTGGCATTGTTCGAAACCGTACCAGCTGCCATCTCCGGCTTGGCTGTCGGCGGAATATCAGTCGGTGGGATAACCGCCTGTTCTGCTGCTGGTTGTGAATTTTCCGCCTGGGATGGATCATTCGCCTGTTCATTGAGTTTGTTTTCCAAGGCAGCAATGGTGCTTTCCATCTCCGCCATCTGCCCATCGGTCGAATTCGCACCGAGTGATCCAAAACTAGCACAGGAGATTGCGATGAGAGTTATAAGTGATAACAACAGGAAGTGTTTGTTTTTAAGTTGGCGCATGGGTTACCTTCCAATAATGGAGATTTAATAATAAACATAATGCTAGCATAGGATGACCGTGAGTCAAATCTTTTATGGCTTTGTTTTCCAACACACCCTGCAGTTTTACTGTCAGGAAGTTCATTCTATTAAATCTGCTTAAACATCCCCCATCTGCCACGCTTCACCGGGCAGGAGTACGATTACAGCCGAACCCGTCTCACCCTCCACCTTCTGTTTCCAGCCTTCAATCTCCTGTCGCAATATTTTAAACGTGTTGTAATGGATTGGGATCACATGCCTGGGTTGGAGCATCTTCACCGCCCTCAGTGCGTCATCCAGACCCATGGTATAGTTATCGCCCACCGGGATGACAGCCAGCGCCAGCCCTTCTTCGCCAATCATTCGCATGTCTCCAAACAGGCCGGTATCGCCCGCAAAATACAATTTCTCTCCCTGTATGGTTGTCAGCAGGAACCCGCCCGGATTGCCGCCGCTGCTGCCATCATCCATGGTCGAGCTATGCACAGCCTGGGTCATTTTCAAATATCCAAACGGAAAATGATATCCGCCACCAATGTTCATGCCATGGCCTTTTACTCCCCTCGCCTCCAGCCAGTCGCGGATCTCTGCGTTGCTGATGACAGTCGCCTCGCAGCGTTTGGCGATCTCCACTGTATCGCCCAGATGGTCGCCGTGCCCGTGCGTCACCAGGATGTAATCCGGTTCCACATCCCCCGGCCCAACCGGGGCAAATGGGTTGCCTTTCAGAAAAGGATCAATCAGCAGTTTGTACCCACCGGTTTCCACCCACAAAGCCGCGTGACCCCAGAATCTCACGATTGTGCTCACATTTTTATCGCCCATATTCACCTGCAATTATTGTATGATGATCGGGCTCACCTGGATGTTATTCCTGCCCACCATTTTCTCTAATCGTTCCAACAAGTCGTTTGTGAGTCCGGTGGTGAAATTTGGAAATTCCATCAACGTGAGTTGTCCATCCTCAATGATCTGGAATGCGAAGTGATCTTTCCCGGGGTTTGAAAGCAGCATTCCCTGCACAGTCTTAAGCCGGCGGATATCCCGTTGACGATCCGTGCTGCAGCGCAGAACCACGGTTACCATGCGCGCGCCGCTTTCCTCCCCCGCCGGGTTAACGATCATTTCGGGTGAGTACTGAAACCCTGGCACATTGAATGGCATTGTCCCCTTGCCTTCCCCCAATGCTCCGATCAGCCGGGATGGGACTTCAACCTGGGGAAGGAGTTCAGCAATGGTTGACGCAGGAAGTATCGTCTGGAGAGACTCCTGCAAATCCCCTTCGTCATCTTCCGAACCTGGGTTCCACCCGTCATCCATCAGGATGAAGTCCGGGTCAACCTCCGGTTCCACTCCCATGATTGCCATTTCGCCTTTCGCTGTCTTTTCCTCTCCCCCGGATGGAAATTCTGCAACCCCTTCTCCGCGAATCAGCTCGATCCGGTCCACCAGTAGTTTTGTGGCAGCATTGGCGGTATCCACCTTGCCTTCCACCAGGATGACCGCTTCTTCGGTGATTATTTTGGAGTACTTCTCCCATGTTCTGGGGAACAGTACCAACTCGATCTCACTTTGCGTGTCCTCAATGGTGACAAAGCCCATGGGTTTGCCATCCCTAGTGGCATGCGGACGGAAGCGCAGCACAATCCCGCCGATGATGACTTTATCTTTTGGGTTCAGATCTGCCAGTTGGCCGATGAGATGGGTGGTTTTTTGCTGTAGAACAGGCATATACGGGGTTAGCGGATGGGAGGAGACATACAGCCCAATCAGCTCCTTTTCCCAGCTTAATTGTTCTTTGTGCTCCGGTTCTTTGACCCTTGGCAGGAGAATAATCTCAGTAACACCATTCTCGCCGCCAAAGAAGGTCATCTGTCCGTCCTCCCTGGCGCGGAAGTGCGCCGCGGACACATTGATGATGCGATCAAGCACCTGCAGCATGGCCATGCGTGAACCAAACCTGTCCAGCGCGCCCACCTTGATCAGGCTTTCCAACGGCCGTTTGCCCACCACTCGCAGGTCCAGCCGGGTGGCCAGGTCGGTCAGGTCCTGATACGGTCCATCCTTGCGCCCGTTAATAATTGCATCCACCGGCGCGATACCCACATTCTTTACCGCACCCAACCCAAAGCGGATGGCAGATTTCTCGCCCTTGCGGTCTTCAATGGTGAAATCAAAGCCGCTGGTGTTGACATCCGGAGGCAAAACTTCAATGCCCATCGAGCGGCAATCCGCGGCATAAAAAGCTACTTTTTCTATCTCGTTTTTCGATGCAGAAAGCAGCGCGGTCATGTACTCCACGGTGTAATGTGTCTTCAGGTAACCTGTCCGCACCGCGATTACTCCGTAATCCGCCGCGTGGGATTTATTGAAACCATAGCTGGCGAATTTTTTCCATTCCTCGAAAATGCCTTCCGCTGTTTCCGCCGGGATCCCGTTTTTAACACAGCCATCCACGAACATCATTGCGTGTTTTGCAACAGCTTCCGCTTTCTTCTTGGAGATGGCACTGCGCAGGTTGTCTGCTTCGGAGGCAGTGTAACCGGCCATTTCGATGGCAGCGGACATCAACTGCTCCTGATAAACCGCCACACCATATGTCTCTTTCATAATGGGTTCGAGCGCCGGGTGGCGGTACTCCACCGGTTCCTCGCCATGCATGCGGCGGATGTATTGCGGGATGAAGTCCATCGGTCCTGGACGGAACAATGCCACCATGGCAATTACATGGTCCAGTAAATGGGGTTTCATCTGTACGATCCACTTGGTCATGCCGCTGCCTTCCAACTGGAACATGCCAGCGGTGTGTCCCTTGCCAATGAATTCATAAGTGGCCGGGTCGTCAGTGGGGATGTTTTCGAGGGTGAAGTCCTTCCCGTGACGCTCCTTGATCAGCTTGCAGGCGCGCTGCATGATGGTGAGCGTGGCTAGACCCAGAAAATCCACCTTGAGCAGGCCAAGCTTGTCCACATGAGACATTTCGTACTGCATCACCGATTTGATCGGCGAATTCTCCGCGCCGCTGGTGGGGCGGTGCAGCGGGGCATACTCCACGATAGGCTTATCGGAGATGATGACCCCGGCTGCATGGGTGCCCGCGCTCCGTACTGTGCCTTCCATCAAGGAGGCAGTATCAACCAGCTCGTGAATGTAATCCACATCGGTATAAAGCTGTTTCAGCTCCGGTGACGCTTCCAGGGCAGTCATCAGGGTGAGCGGCTTATTGGGTGGAAAGACGATCATCTTGGCGACGCGGTCCACCTCGGAAAGTGGTATCTCCATCACTCTCCCCACATCGCGCACCGCGGCCTTAGCGCCCATGGTGCCAAAGGTGATGATCTGCGCCACTTTATCCGATCCATATTTGTAGGCGCAGTATTCCATCACATCTGCGCGCTGGTCATCCTGGAAATCAAGGTCAATATCCGGCATTTCGTTGCGCCCGGGGTTGAGGAAGCGCTCGAAGATCAGCCCATGATCGATCGGCTCGACCAGGGTGATATCCAGTGCGTAAGCCACCATCGAACCGGCCGCGGAGCCGCGCGCGTTGTACCAGATTCCTTGCTGTCGCGCGTAACGGCACAGGTCTGAGACAATGAGAAAATAGGTGTCGAATCCCATCCGGTGGATGATGCCCAATTCGTATTCCAGGCGCTCACGCACCTTCGTGTCGCGGGCACGGATGCCATACCGACGCTCAAATCCATCCTCACACAGGTGGCGCAGGTAGGATTCGCTGTTAAAGCCTTCGGGGACTTCAAAAAGAGGCAGGTGGTAGGACTTGCGCTCCAGGTCTATCGAGCAGCGATCCGCGATTAACTGGGTATTGGTAATGGCTTCAGGTACCTCAGAAAACAGGCGGCCCATTTCCTCCGGCGAGCGCAGATAATAAGAGGTGTCGCCCATGCGCATGCGGTTGGGATCGCGCAGAGTGGAACCGGTCTGCACAGCCAGCAGAACATCCTGCAGGCGGGAATCTTCCTGGTTGATATAGTGAACGTCATTGGTGGCCACATAGCGCGCCTGGTAGCGCGGACCCAGGTCGAGCAGTGCCTTGTTAATTGCCGGCAGCTCGGCAATGTTGTGCTCTTGCAGTTCCAAAAAGTAATTGTCTGCCCCAAAGACATCGTAATACCAATCCAGTTTCTTGCGCACCACTTCCATATCCCCACCCATGATGGCCCGCGGGATCTCTGAGGCCATGCAGCCGGAGGTGGCAATCAGCCCCTCGGCGTGTTTGGACAGGAAGTCCCGGTCTATGCGCGGGAAGTAATAGAAGCCGTCCACCTGGGCAGCGCTGGCAATACGCAGCAGGTTATGGTAACCGGTCTCGTTTTCCGCCAACAGCAGCATGTGGTTGGATTGTTTATCCAGCTTCGAATCCCGCTCTGTCATCCCGCGCGCAGAGAGGTAGGCTTCCAAGCCGATGATGGGTTTGATGCCCGCGGCCCGGGCGGCGTTGTAGAACTCGATCGAGCCGAACATGGTGCCGTGGTCGGTAAGCGCGATGGAATCCATGCTCATGGATTTGACGGCCGCAACGAGCTTCTTGATATCGCTGAAGCCGTCCAGCAGGGAGTAGGTGGAATGGACATGCAGGTGGACGAATGACATGGGTGATTTTTTAACCAATAAGATGCAGGGTGTTGTTGATTCATTATAGCATGTAGAAGGAATCAGGGCGTTTGCTGGGATACATAATAAAAGGGATTTTTCACCGCAGAGTACGCAAAGACCGCAGAGATTCTTATTTTTTCCTGGTTTCTAATTTCTAATCTCTACTCACTGTATTTTAGAAAAGAAATGTTCTGTGTTTTGAAAATTTCTGACTCTGCTTTAGATTATATGTTCTATATTCATTATAAGCACAAAAACGGGGTTGTATAGCTGTCATAAATGACAGGTAAACGGGAAACAAATAAAGACAAATTATTTGAAAACAGAGAATTGAGAATGGAGAATGGATCGGTCTTTCGAGTTCAGTGCCCCCCGCTGGACCCAGACAGGATACTCGGCGAGGATGCTGAGTATATAGCTACGATGAAAAGCACCGGGAGGCTACGCACTGCTCGCATCCCCCAAATTCTCGAATTTAGGGGGACAAATGAACAGGGAGACAAACCCGCGCGCGGTCGGGAGACCGGCGCGAACAGAGGACGGAAAAAGCTCATATCCGCCCTTCCCATGCATCCCAAGAACCAAAAACCGGATTACAATTCTTTACGGGAGCAAACAAAGCCATGGCAATACCAACACGCAAAGACATCCAACCCGGATTGCGGGTGATGATCGTGGAAAAACACAACCAAAGCTCCGGTCAATTGACCGAGGGGGTGGTGATGCGGCTCCTGACCAACAGCCCCACCCATCCGCATGGCATCAAGGTCCAGTTGGTGAATGGCAAGGTGGGCCGGGTCCAGTCAATCGTCAAGTAATGGCGGGTGATTCTCGCGTAGGGGCGGACCTACGTACCCTACGGGCATGATATGTCCGCCCGCGGGTGTGTTTTGTCCGCCCAGTATTTGGGTCAACACGGTTTTTTTGGGTCGACACGGTTTTATTGGGGGGGGTCGACCTGTGTGTCGACCCCTACAAATTATATTCTTTGTCCTTTACCCAATTGGATGGGTTCGCCTGGATATATGACCTGATGGCTTCCAATTCCCTTGTATTACGGATAATTCGATCATAATAACTTCGCTGCCAAAGCGAACCAGTAAATCTAGCCCAGGATAATTCTTTTACGCCCCGAATGTATTCATTTGTTGACATGGTTTTGAACCATTGAATAATTTGCGGCAGGGGTGTTCCTTCGGGTTGATTCTTAAGGATTGAATTTGATTCAAATCCAACATTCACGATGATCCCGTGAACATGGTTGGGCATAATGATGGATGCATCCAATTCGATATCCGGGAATTTTTTTACGATTTCATTCCACCATTTTTCGATCATAATCCCCGCAGGATTGAGATTCATATCACCATCACGGATTTCCCCACAAAGATTCAATCGGTTATGGGTTACCATGGTGATGAAATATGCACCACATTGTGAATAATCATATCCATTTAGGCGTAGTGATTTTCTTCTGGGTGTTTCTACCATGGAATAATTTTATATGGAATTGTTATTCTTGTAGGGGCGGACGTATATGTCCGCCCGGTATTTGGGCCGACACGTGGGTCAACCCCTACGGTTGCCTGCCCGATGGTTGAATGGGACGACACGCGGGTCAACCCCTACGATTGCCTGCCCGATGGTGGAATGGGTCGACACGTGGGTCAACCCCTACGGTTATCCACCTGGCATCAAGGTCCAGTTGGTGGATGGTAAGGTGGGGCGAGTCCAGTCAATCGTCAAGTAATGGCGGGGGATTCTCGTTCGCGCCAGCCATGGCATCCTCTAACAGCCGCTGGATGAATGGGTACTTCCTTTGGCGGAGTGGGTGAATTGGATTAGATAGTATTGACGGTTTTTTTATATTGGGTCAAACCCGATTATTGTTGTTTGTGCAGATGCGGGTTGTTTTTTTACTCAGGATTTTGCTATATAATATTATTATCCAGGGGATGATATACGAATTGGTCCGAGCTTTTCTCGTCTAATTTTATGAGAGTGGGAGAATGCGATGACAGATGTTTTCATTTCTTATTCCAGAAAAGATATAGCTTTTGCGCGGCTGGTGCATGAAGCCTTAAGAGAAAATGGTTTTGATACCTGGATTGACTGGCAGGATATTCCGCCCAGCACTGACTGGATGCGTGAAGTCTACACCGCCATTGAACAGACAGATACATTTATTTTTATCCTCAGTTCTGCATCCACCATTTCCGATATATGCAAACTCGAAATTGAGCATGCCAGGAAGAATAATAAACGCCTTATTCCCATCGTAATAAACGAAGTGGATCCATCATCGGTCCACCCGGTCCTGGCAGCCATTAATTGGATATTTTCCAGGACACAGGACGAGTTTCAGGCTGCCATCAGGGACCTTGTTGTTGCCATACAAACCGATTATGGCTGGGTCAAGGAACACACTCGCCTGCAGATCAGGGCGTTGGAGTGGGAACGTTCCAACAGCGATAAAAGCTTCCTGCTGCGCGGCACTGACCTGGATCATGCGGAAGGTTGGATCGCTGAGGCGGTTGAAAAAACACCCGAACCAACCCTGCTGCAAACTCGCTACGTGCAAACCAGCCGGCAGGAAGCAGCCAAGAGGCAGCGCTACTTGCTGTTTGCTGTTGGATGTGCGCTGGCAATTACAATTATCCTGGGTGTGGTGGCTGTGATCAACGGACAGCACGCCACCCGCAGCGCAGTCAGCCTTTCCACCCAGGTGGTGGTAGCCCAAAACGCGGAAGCCACCGCGGAACAGGAAGCAGATTTCCGTGCTACTCAGCAAGCCATTGCGGAGGAGCAGAAAAGGATTGCAGAAGAACAAACCACAATCGCCCACTCCCGGGAGCTGGCTGCCCTGGCCACAAAGATCATGGGTACTCATCTTGATCTTGGGTCGCTTTTGGCTATAGAGAGTGTGGGTACGCAGAAGAACTTCCTTTCCACCGGCAGCCTTCTGCAGTCGCTGCAAACACAAGCCACTATCTCTCGTATATATCACACCCGCCCGTTGGATCCTGGAAAAGATAGCCTGGGGATCAAAACGGTAAAATTCCATCCGAAAGGCCTATATATTATCACTGGAGATATAAATGGTATCATCCGTTTCTGGGATCCATTGACAGGAAGCCAAGCTTTTCCTTCCATCCAGACATTTGAAGGGGCTGAGATAAGGCAAATAGCTATCAGCCCAGATGGAGAACATATAGCGAGTATTAATAGGCGTGCTGTTCAGCTATGGGATATAAAATCCGGAAAACAAGTATTCATGCTTCTGCAAACACATTCATTTTATGATATAGCATTCAGCCCCGACGGGAAAAACATTGCCGCTATACGTGATTATTCGGGTACTGGTCAAAATGATCAGGGATTGAAAATATGGGATAGTTCAACGGGTCAATTGCTTCGAGAGGAGCAATTTAATACGTCCTGGAACACAACCCTAGGGTATTCACCGGATGGAAGCATTATCTTCGTCTTTGATGGTATCTATTATGATATCAAGTCCCTGAAAGCACAGGATGGCAAGGAATTAGTTGATGACATAAATCTCTGTGAGAATTGTTTGGCGCAAAGAGCATCTGATATCAGTATAAATAAAAAGATAGCTATTGTTGATTATCAAAATCGGATATATTTATATGACTATATAACAAATCGCACTATCTCAATTATTAAATCTACCCAAAGTGGGGAAATAATCGATCTGGAGTTTTCTAAAAATGGTAATTCCTTCTACACCGTTAGTGATTCGGGGATATATTTCTGGGACGCAAAAAGTGGCGCTCTGGGGGGAATTCTATTAAGTATGCCAAATGATTTTACCGATATTGAAATAAGCCCTGATAACAAATACATGGTCTGTGTCGATAATCAAGGTGAAATGTATGTCCTTGCGCCATATTTAACATCATCAACGGGAGGCCCCTTTAATGATTTTGAGAGCACAGGCGAGGGGCTTGAATTCTCCAAGTACAACCCGGAATTGGCTGTCGCTGTAAATCTCGGTAGTAAAAAATATGCCGTGACCACCTGGGATTCAAACAGCCTGACTCTCAAACATACAATCCCGCTTGATATAAGTTCTTCCTTTGTTGCCGATCTTTCCCTTGGTTTTTTACCAGACAACAAGTTGGTTGTGAGCGGTGAAGGCCATCATACAATCCGGTATTTTGATACCACAACCGGGCTGGAATCGGGCAATGCAAAAGAAAGGGATAGGGGTTATGTAGAAGGCGCTGTTCTCAGCCCGGACGGGAATCTGATTGCCAGTTCTGATTTCGATGGGAACATAATCCTAACAGATTCTGGCACCCGTTTACAGGTTGGCCCTCTCTTGGTTGGCCACGATGTCAGCTCGTATGATGTGCCAGATCCGAGCGGTGTGCATCAGCGGGGTGTCGTAAATTATGTTCGCGCGCTGGACTTTAGCCCGGATGGCAAAATGCTGGCCAGTGGAGGAAACGATACAACTATTCGTCTATGGGATGTAAAGACAGGCAAACAAATTGGTGATCCAATTCTTGGTCATGTGGATGTAATCCGATGCATCGCTTTCAGTCCAGATGGAAATTTGCTGGCAAGCGCTGGCGAGGATGGAGCCATCCATCTTTGGGATGTGGCGAAAAGAGAATCAATAGGTTATCCGCTCAAAGGCCACGAGCAGCCGGTCTATCAGGTATTGTTCAGTACTAATGGTAATACGCTTATAAGCGCAAGCCAAGATGGCACTATTCGCTTCTGGGATGTGGCCTCCCATCAGCCAATCGGGTTGCCAATAAATACTGCTAATCCACGCCAGTTGTATGTGTCCACGCCGCAAATCAACCCACTAACAGGTTACACCGGAAATACCGGGCCAGTATATGATATTGCTCTATCCCCTGATGGCACAAAGCTGCTCAGCGCGGATGGCGATGGGGGTCTGCGTATATGGGAGTTAGATGTGGACATCTGGTTGGAGCGTGCCTGCCTGCGTGCCGGCCGCAACCTCACACAGGATGAATGGAATCTGTATCTGCCTTATGCACCATACCACAAGACATGTCCGCAATTCCCTTAAGCGGCAAAGCCAGCACCATAGCCTGTTCCACAATCCCCACCCGCTTCATCGGACATATATGCCTATATTCACGCCAATCGTTGGGCAGCATTTCCGTCGCATAGTGGCCTGGGAACAAATCGTGCGCAGGTTGTGCCCGCGAAGTCTCCAAACCATTGTTCGAACCGGTGTTCGCGACCGCATGCGGATTTTGACCGCAGATGCTTAGATCCCGCCCCATCCACACTTACTTAAAATACCCCTGATCTCCTCAAATTCCTTTACACCCATTCCTGTATAATGAGTCAGATGTATTGACTCAAAACCTGAAGGGAAAACTTCCTATGAAAAATCACCTCGATCGTATTGCGCAACAACGTTTTAACACCAATCTGGATGAGCTGCCAGAGCGCGAAAAGAAAGTGATCCAGCATTATCAGGAACGCCTGCCTATTAGTAAAGACATGACCCACGAATATGACACCAGCCTGACTTTCGGTCAAAGGCTGGCTGATAAAGTCGCATCATTCGGGGGCTCCTGGACGTTCATCATCCTGTTCTTTATTGTCCTGCTTTCGTGGGTGATCCTGAATACCTTCATACTCGCGCGCCGGAATGCTGCGTTTGATCCATATCCCTTTATATTACTCAATCTTTTCCTTTCCATGCTGGCTTCCATTCAGGCGCCGGTCATTCTGATGTCTCAGGGACGCCAGGCATTAAAGGACAGGTTGGAGGCGGAACACGATTACGAGGTCAATTTGAAGGCGGAGCTTGAAATTCTGGGTCTGCATGAAAAAATCGATGAGCTGCGCGAAAGCAAATGGGAGGAACTGATCGCCCTGCAGCAGGAGCAAATAAACATGCTGACCAAGGTATTGGAGCAGGCGAAAAACAAGGGGTAATATCTTCTGGCCGCTACTCTCCATGCTTTGCACCCGCGCCATCCACGCGCATAAAAGATACCCCTGATGTGCCTACTTTCCCCTTACCACTCCCTCCTGTATAATGGTAATCACTAGAGTACTGGAGGGTATATGAATAAACAGGAAAAGGTGCTGCAAAGGTCATTCCGATACCTGAACCGCTGCATGGTGCTGATGTACCGCCTGGGCATGGCGCCGTTAGTGAACTGCTTTCCACCGCTTTTCGGGCAGATTATGATCCTCACTCACACCGGGCGTAAAAGTGGAAAGAAATACCAATCCGGCTTGAATTTCGTACAAATGAATGGCGACATTTATTGCACAGCAGGGTTTGGAAGCGAATCTGACTGGTACCGGAATATCATCGCGAACCCTCAGGTGGAGGTATGGATAAACAATCATTGGCACGCCTGCTCTGTTGAGGAAATTTCCAATAATATTGAGAATATTGACATCATACGGCAGGTGCTGGTCTGCAGCGGATTCGCTGCCTATGCTGCAGGTATCAATCCACGCAAGTTTTCGGATGAAAAGTTTTTTGAGATCACCTCAACGTATCGATTGTTACGCCTGCGGAGGGTGGAAGCACGTACTGGTCCCGGCGGACCAGGTGACCTGGCCTGGATCAACGCACTCTTATTGATGTTGATTCTGCCGTTGTTGTTCAGAAAGCGAAAATAGCAGATTCTCATTCATCACGCATGAATTATTGACCCGGGAGTAGCCCATCACCATCACCTGATGTGATTTGACCGAAGTCTCCACTCTGTCAATCCAAAAATGCGTCTCGTCCTTTTAAACCCCAAGTCGCTTTCCATAGCACCATTCGTCACATCCTTGCTCAATATTTTAACTAGGGATTAATATATCGCAATATCACCGGTAGAGGCGGACGGTCTTTGTTCGCGCCTACTGGATTTAATTACACAACCCAGCGCGAACGGGTGCTTATTTCGGTAACGCAATGACCACAGATGTTTTTGCATCCTGAGCAACAACCGTCACTGTAGTAATGGTGTCCGATTTCGTCCAGGTCTGCATGATTATATCGGAGGTGTTTGTTTCATCGGTTAAATCCCAACCATGGGTGATCATTTGCTGGCGATAGTATATGGCTACATCGGCGGGGGCATCAGAAGTTTTAAACATGACCAACTCACCCGTTTTCACCAGGTCTGTGGCGCCGGGATAAAGGGGGATGTCATTTGGTAGCCCACTTTCCTCGGGGTCGATGGTGGTGGCTGGTGCAGGATTACCGGAGGGAGTTACGGTCAAAGCTTCCTGAGGTACCATTCCCGGGATTGTGATCAGAAGATCCACATCCAGTCCGCCCTGTTCACCCTCGTTGATATACAACGTCAAGCGCTGGTCAGCTTGATCAAAGTAAGTGAGGTAGGGAAGCGAGATGTCACCTGATGGAGACTCATTGTGAGGGACCCAATCCAGGGCTGGCAGTTCCCGATAATAAAGATCCAGCAGTTTCCTGCGGTCGAAAGCAGTGGCGTAGCTCATTCGTCCACTGATCTGCTCCACATTTTGTGCATCCTCAGGAACTGGAAGGTCGGCTGGAACCGGCAAACATCCTGACGGCAGATCGATCCCCTGCAACGTGTTCACCTGATCCAATTCGTAGGTCCATTTTTGAGCGACTTCCAGGCCTTCCCCGGTTAGTTTGTCTGGCCCGGAAGAGATCAAAGTGTATCTAACAACGTATCCACCCTGTTCGGCGATCCAAACATCACCGGAGACCGGGCTGGTATCCTTCGTTATAGGCAGATCATCCTGGTCAAACTGGAAATGGATGCTAGGGACCTGGTTGATCGTCTCAGCACCTACACGTGTAGCATTCAAAATGGGTAACAGAAGGCTGGCCGGTTCAATTACCTCGCCATTTGATGGCGCAGAGATGGAACCCTGGCACTCGGGGTTGGATTGCATCCACCGATAATAGGCGCTGTCTGATGCCATCAGGCGCAGGTGAAAGCCCTGGATATCACTGCCGTTCAAGTCATTGGTGAAGGCGTATGAATCGTAGCCATTCAGTCGTGTGAGATCCAATTGTGTATATCGCTCGTACGGTTTACCATCCACTGTACCGGTTATGTCCTGTTGGAAAATAACGTGGTAGCTGACCAAGTTTGACAGTCCAACGGAAGGATCTGGCAGGAGTCGGCTGCCAGTTTCGCTGGAACCAGAAGGTTCACTCTGTAAGGTGGATGTGCCATCGGATAATTTCTGGATCATCGTCGGGATGGCGCAAGCCATGAGCAGCAAGATCGTGCAAAAATATAGCAGGATGCGGAGATAACGAAGTTTCTCTTTCATTTCCGCTCCACTCTCTGCAAACTAAGCCTGGCCGTGTAGGAAGCTGAGTTACCCGCAGCAATCATTCTTTGCACACCCTGGTCAAGGAAATCGATTTTTACTGTGTATTCACCTTCGCTGAACGGAAAAACCTGCTCGATCCACGGGTCATTGGATGAAGTTACCGGTACAGTAATCTTTTGTGGATGAGATCCGTCAGGGCAGGTTAATATAAGATCATGGGTATAATTCATGCCTTGTGGTGGGCCAATCATTAACTTAATCCCTACACCGTTATCAGCAACTACGGCTTTTGCGTCCACAAAACCTAAAGCCTGGCCAACATCGGATGATACAAGTGTGCAGTCTTCCGAGTTATAGTAAGCGATGGTGGTATCAACAGTCAAGGGTTTATTCCATCCTTCCAACTGGTGAGGCTGGTTTGGGTCAGGGGCTATTAATAATCCCTTGGATTTTAATATGTAATAAAATCCAAGTTCGCCACCGGAAGTCTCGACATCTGTCCTCGCAATTAATGTATATAAATAATCACACTTTTTGACTTCAAATCTTGTCATTTTCTCGGAATCTACATTCAGCTCAGAATCGAACAACTGGATTAGAATCGTTTCGGTTCCCGCTTTTTCAGCAGTGTAATTGAACAGGGTTGTACCAGATGTGGTACCCGGCCGCTCAGTTTCGCGATCGAAGGAGCCTTGATTGGCTTGCACGAGGATCGTTGGACCGGTGAGTGGGGCAATCGTATCATAAGATTTCGCATCCCAAGACGCAGTGAGCATATACGAATCGCCAACGCAGACCAGGCCATCCAGGCCGCTGATGGAAACGGTCCATAATCCGGCGGGTGCTGACCTAGCTCTTGCTGAAACCGGACTTGAAAAAGCTGCAAGAATTATGGATGTGGTCAGGATTATCGAGCCGACAGCGTGTACAGATGATTTTGATATGAAGCGCCGCATAACTTCCTCCTCTGAATATTGGATGACTACTGCGGACAAGTAACACATTTTCTATCCATAGAAATCAACAATATTTGGGCAATTTGAAATTAATATCGCAGCAACTACAATTAACAAATAAAACAAAAATTTTTCATTTTCATATTAGCACAAATTCAAAAAACAAACTACATTGGAACTCTTTTCTTAGTAGAATGGATGAGGATTATGGGTTGAATTGTGACACCATCTCCCCGTTTCGCAGATATACACGCGTGACCCTTGGCAGTAGCGATGTTGTCACTTCGTAATTAATTGTCCCGGCAAGGCGCGCGATTTCTTCAGCTCGGATTGTGTCTTCACCCTGGCGTCCAATAATGACCACCTCATCATCCTGTTTTACACAGGGAATTCCGCTTATATCTACTACAAACTGGTCCATGCAGATCCGTCCAAGAATTGGAGCCCGCTTCCCACGGATCAGTACTTCTCCCTTATTCGATAGTATCCGATGAAACCCATCTCCATAACCTGCCGGCACTAGCGCAACTCGAATAGCTTTTTCAGTGATGTAAGTACGTCCATAACTGATGCCAACCCCAGCAGGTATGTCTCTTACACGGCTGACGAGACTCTTCATGGTCAAGGCTGGGCGGATTTCGAAAACCGGAGACCACTCATCAGACGGATCCAAACCATACATCGCAATCCCAATACGCACCGCGTTGAAATGTGCGTCGGGCAGTCGAAAGGTGGTTGCGCTGTTTGCAGCGTGCAGAATGGGAATTTCGATGTGATTCGCCTGCAAAACCGCTACCACATCGTTGAAAACTGCTAGCTGGCGACGAATAAATACCTGCTCGTTCCAGTCAGCAGTGGCAAAATGTGTGAATAGACCTTCCAAAAACAAACCGGGGAGTCTAAGAAGAGATTGTGAAAACCCTAAAACCTCAGGAGGCAGTATCCCATAACGATTCATACCGGTATCTACCTTGATATGAACGGGTATCTGAATACCTTTAGAGGAAGCAAGAGAAGAAAGCGATTCCGCAAATTCGAGGGTGATTAGGCTGGGTGTTAGATTCCACTGAATGATTTGCTCCACCCCACTGGGTGGAGTGTAACCCATTATGATAATAGGCGCACTGATACCAGCCTGACGCAGCTCAATCCCTTCCGTCATCCGATGAACAGCTAATCTTGTTGCACCAGCCTGCAGAGCAGCGTGCGCAACCGGGACAGCGCCATGACCATAGGCATTTGCCTTAACAACCGCTATTAATTCAACTCTATCACCGATGTGTTGTTTAAATGCGCGAACATTTTCTGCAATTGCATCAAGATCAATTTCAGCCCAGGTCACAATTCCATCCAACATACTTTTTTCATTCCTTCCAACCAACAACCTTTAAAACCATAATCAGATCATGGACGTAATAACGACATAATTGTCCCCGCAAGGGGAATAAATGGTGCCAGCTTCTTTAACCTGGGGTTCTTTTAGCCACCCAGGTAAGCTTCTTTAACCCGGGGATCTCCCAATAGCTTCTGACCAGTACCAGTGTGAGCAATAACACCCGTTTCCAGCACGTAACCTCTGGAGGCAATCCGCAAAGCCATGTTGGCGTTCTGTTCCACCAGCAGGATGGTAGTACCTGCTTGGTTGATTTCTCTTAGAACGGAAAATATCTCGCGAACCAAAACAGGGGCCAACCCCATAGAAGGTTCATCCAACAACATCATTTTTCCCCGGCTCATCAAAGCGCGTCCAACAGCCAGCATCTGCTGCTCGCCTCCCGAAAGAGTCCCGCCTAGCTGTCCCTGTCGTTCTGATAATCTCGGAAAGATATCAAATACCCGTTGATAATCTTTAGGAAACTCATGTTTATCCTTGCGGCTCCAGGTGGCTAGCTTGAGATTCTCTAAAACAGTAAGGTTGCCAAAAATACCGCGTCCTTCTGGAACTTGTGCAATCCCCATCGCCACGATTTTATCAGCAGGGATTGATTTCATATCCTGACCCTGGAAAGTGATAACCCCTTTATAGGGTATCAGCCCAGAAACTCCGCGTAAAGTGGATGATTTTCCAGCTCCGTTGGCGCCGATCAATGTAACAATTTCACCTTCGTACACATCGAAGGAGATACCCTTAACAGCCATGATATTCCCATACGAAATGGTTAAGTCCCGGATTGAAAGCAAGACATTACCCTGGCTCATAAATCTCCTCCTTCACCCAAGTAGGCTTCCATTACCTTTGGGTTGTTTTGGATTTCTACCGGGAGGCCTTCAGCAAGGGTGGCCCCAAAATCAAGAACTTTGATGCGTTCACAAATGCCCATCACCAGACGCATTTGATGTTCGATGAGAATGACAGTGAGACCAAACTCCTTTCGAATCCAGCCAATGAATTCCATTAATTGGCCTATTTCGTTGGGGTTCATTCCTGCTGCTGGTTCATCCAAGAGCAGGATTTTTGGGTGAGTAGCCAGGGCGCGGGCAATTTCCAATCGACGCTGCAAGCCATATGGCAGATTCTTTGACGCTTCGTCTGCGTAATCCTGTAGTTTAAAGACAGCAAGCAGGTCCATTGCATGATTGGCAATTCGTCTTTCCTCTCCATCATAACGACCGGTATGGAACAGAGCCTCAATCGGGTTATATTTTGACTGTGAATAATTGGCAATGCGCACATTATCCAGGACAGTCAAGTCCTTAAAGAGGCGAATGTTTTGAAATGTCCGGGCTATTCCAAGGCCGGTGATCTGGTTAGGGGTTTTTCCAACCAGTTCAATTCCATCAATGGTAATACTGCCCTTTGTAGCTTTATAAACACCGGTTATCAGGTTGAAGATGGTTGTTTTCCCGGCGCCATTTGGGCCAATGATGCCAATCAGTTCATTGGGTTTAAGGTTAAGGTTGAAATCAGAGACAGCGCAAAGACCGCCAAAGTAATGGGTGACCCCCTTAGCTTGTAGAAACATCTTTGGCCTCCTTCTTTTTTCTCCAGAGATTGGTGGCAATTAGATCATACCCTGGGACGAACCAGCGAAATTCACGCAGACCCATAATTCCACGTGGCCGGTAAATCATCAGCACCACCAGCACCAACGGCATCAACACCATTCTCCACATTCCCAAAGGCCGCAGAACCTCCAGGAGGATGGTAAAGATGAGCGCCCCTAATATTGAACCGGCAATTGATCCAATTCCACCAAGATAGACCATGATCAAAATATCTGTGGATTTAATTATGTCAAATACGCGCGGGCTGATGAATTGCAGTATGTGAGCAAAGAGAGCGCCAGCTACACCCGCAAAAAACGATGAAATAACAAAAGTCAGCATTTTTACCTGACGAGAGTTGACACTCATCAGATCGCTGGCAATTTCGTCCTCGCGAATTGAAAGTACCCCTCTCCCAAATTTTGAATAAACAAAATTCCGGATTACCCACACCGCAATAACCACCCAGATGAACGTCCACGGAAGTGTTGTCAAACGGGTAATGCCCGGAATACCTCGGGGACCGCCTATCACTTCAATATTTTCAATCAATGACTTGACGATCATCAGGAAAGCCAGGGTTACAATCGCCAGGTAATCTCCGCGAGTTTTAAACGACGGGATTGCAACCATCAACCCGATTAATGCCGCCCCCGTACCTCCGGCGAATACCACCAGTGGGAACAACCAGGGCGCCAGACTATCTGGGATTATTTTTGTGGTGAGAATAGCTGAGATGTAGGCTCCCACTGCCATAAATCCCGCATGTCCAACTGAAAATTCACCCATGTACCCATTGACCAGGTTTAGGCTGGTACTGAGAATTATGTTTATGCCCACATAAATAAGTATCAATACGATATATTGATTTAATAATCCGAACTGTGGAATGGCAAATGATAACAAAAGACCAATCACCAATAAAACGGGTAGCAACTTCCGGTTTGTGACAATTTTTGCCCATTGCCGGCTTAACCAGTTCTTCCAATTTCCATTATCTGAGGATTCTTTTGACATGGCTTATACCTTTTGTGGACGGGGTTTACCCAGAATGCCGTATGGGCGGAAGATTAGCAGGATTAGCAGCAAGGTGAAGGCAACAAAATCCCGATATGTGGAAGGCAAGAAAGCTGCCACAAGTATCTCAACCCCTCCGAGGATAAACCCACCAATCATGGCCCCGCGAATATTACCAATTCCGCCCACCACAGCTGCTATGAATGCCTTCCACCCAATCATGATGCCCATATAAGGATCGATAACTGGAAAGGCTAACGCATACATCACCCCAGCTGCACCGCCCAGACTGGTGCCTATGGCAAAAGTAGCAGATATTACCAAGTTTAAAGGAATGCCCATCAAAGGTACAATCGTTTTATCCCATGAAATTGCCCGCATCGCCATACCTACCATCGTCTTTCTGACGATGAAATCCAGAAGAACCATCAATACCAGGGATAATGCAATGATAATAAGCTGTAAAGAAGAAACCGAAACCCCTCCGATAACCCAGGTAGTGTTCTTAATTAAGGTGGGTACGTGCTGCGGGTACGGTGCAAAAACAAGTGTGAAATTTTCTAAAAATATCCCTACGCCTAAAGCTGTGATTATGGCTGAAACGCGGGGGGCTTGGCGTAAAGGCTTGTAAGCAAAGCGTTCAATTACGACACCAATCAAAGCAACACCAATCATTGCAATTAACAAAGTCGGTACAAATGGTAAATGTAAAAAGGTGGCAGCCAAAAAACATAAAAAGGCTCCAACCATGAAGAGATCTCCATGGGCAAAGTTAATCATGGTTAATATTCCGTATACCATGGTGTAACCTAGAGCAATCAAAGCGTAAATACTACCCAATTGCAGGGAATTTAGACCTTGTTGAAGGATATATGTCATTTTTTACCCTTGGGGAAGGAATCCTTCCGCAGGTATATATTGTGAGTTCTTGCGGAAGGATGCTAATGAATATTTTATGGATTCGCGTTTGCGAACCAGACAAACTTATCGCCCTTTACTTGAAGGATCACTGCGCTCTTGATTGGGTCGCCCGATCCCTCCGTGAAAGCCATATTTCCGGTAACACCCTCATAACTTGGAATTTTCGCCATTGCTTCACGCACGGCTTCCCGATCAACCTTCCCGGCAGTCTGGAGAGCTTGCCAGAGAAGACCAAAGGAATCGAAGGTTAGCGCGGCCACATCGTCAGGAGTGCTGCCATATTTGGCTTTATAAGCTTCGATAAATTTGGTTGCCACGGGAGTAGCTGCATCGGCGGCATAGTGAGTGCTGAAGTAATATCCCTCACAATCTGAGCCGCATAACGTGATCAATTCAGAGCTGCCCCACGAGTCTGAACCGAGGAATGGCACTTCAATCCCGAGACGGTGGGCCTGTTGGATTTGCAGGGGAACTTCGCTGTAATAGTTCGGTAAAAAGATGACTTCAGGCCCAGCCTCTTTTATCTTGGTGAGTTGGGCTGAAAAATCCTTGTCGCCGGTGGTATATGTTTCAAATGCCACTACAGTTCCACCATTTCCTTCATAAGTCGCTTTAAAGAATTCTGCGATTCCCTTGTTGTACTCTGAAGCTACATCGTACAAAACCGCCGCTTTCTTGGCATTCAAATTATCGAGGGCAAATTTTGCAACTACGCGTCCCTGGAAGGGATCAATGAAAGCAGCGCGAAAAACGTATTTCTTGCTTTCATTTGTGTTTGCATTCAGAGTGGTTTTAGGGTTGGTTGACCATGGGCTAATTAAAACAACTTTAGCGCTTTCTGCAATTTCGGATGCTGGGATGGCATAACGGCTGGCATTCGGTCCAATGATGGCAACCACATTCTGCTGTGTGATTAGTTTTTGTGCAGCTGAGGCGGATTGGTCTGCTTTTCCAGCATTATCTTCGATGAATAGTTCAACCATGTATTTTGTCCCGCCAACATCCAAACCGCCTGCATCATTAATTTGCTGAACCGCCATTTCTGCGGCATTCTTGCAGGATGCACCAACAGCTGGAATATCGCCTGTTAATTCTGCAACCACACCCACCTTGATTGTTTCTGCTTGGCCAGCCTTCCCCCCGCAGGCGCTTAACAACATGCTAAATATCACTATTAACGCTAGAATCCAGGCAGCTTTCTTCATATCAAAAACCTCCTACTCATTTTATATATGTCTTGTCCGGACACAGCTCGAATTCTTGGGTAAGAATCCGGTTCATTATTTGAATTTCGCCCACCTCCTCTCACTGACCAAACTATTTACAATAATATTATATCCAAAAACATGTAAAGTCAATGAAATATTAATCCGTAGATTCAAAAAGTAAGCACATCAGGCAGTTGATGCGAGGGAGTGTCTTTTCTCCCGAAGTAATCTCCTGCCACACTATGAGATTGCTTCGCCACTGGGGTGGCTCTAATGACATCTAGTGACTTTTCATTTATCTCCTCCGGGTAACTAGTACCTGGTTTCCCAAATCAGTGTCCTGAATTTCCTCTTTTTGTGCTCAAAAATGCGAAATTTTAGTTCAGGTGGGAAACTCAGCAGAATATTCCTGGGTTTTATTGGCGTCGCTAATCCACCAGGATGAATAGCATGTGGAAGATAGGCTGACCAGGTTTGGATGCAAGGACTAGGGCACAGGCATGGTAGTCTGTCGTGCTGGTGGCAGGATAAGAGCCGGCGAGTACGATTTGCACTTTTCCGGTCATGGATGCTTCATTAATCGTTTATTTATTACTTTATGGTGGGATTGGGTAAATATTGATTTCCATTACTTGAGATAAAGGAGGCCTGGAAGGACGTGTGCCACGCAGTGGTATTCGAATATCATCTCCGACGGGAGACCTTCAACTGATTTTGACGAAAAGTGGGCCCGGAAGGACGTGTACCACGTAGTGGTATTCGAACCTTCAACTGATTTAGACGAAAAGTGGGCTCGGAAGGACGTGTGCCACGTAGTGGTATTCGAACCTTCAACTGATTTAGACGAAAA
>PNON01000005.1 GCA_013824865.1 Anaerolinea sp.
CGGGAAAGGGTTACTACTTGACACAATAATTTTATTGTGCTACTTTATTAATAATCCATTTGTAGTTGAGTGATTACATCAATAACTAAAGCATTTAACCTCACCTACAATTGGCCACCACCACGCCGATGTACTGCGGTGTGGCGATTGAACCAAGCACGCTGAGCATGTCGGAGACAAGCCAGTCACTTTACAGGGTGCGGGCATTCAGTATGTGGATGGGCTTAACCGTCCAACCAAGGGCGTCAACGATGGCAACAGTCTCTTGTTTATTTCCCACATTGGCGATATCCAACCCTCTGTCTTTCTACCAATTACAGCGGGAAACGTCCGTAGTGATAATGTGGTGGATGTATATCGCAACTCTTCGCACTCCAAAGGCTTGCGCGATACGATCAAATTAAAAGGTGCTGCGGTGTATGCGAATTTCGCGATGTCTGTTTCGGTTAGGGCGGGTGTGCTTATGGCGTAACTGGAGATTATCTTGAGAGTGATCCGTCCTGTGTTTATGAGTCGTATGAGAAACATGGCAAACAGGCCATCAGTTTTAATTAATATCGCGCGGTCTGGCATCTGTTTGCCCCAAGGAGGAGCCTCAAATTAATCTGACAAAGCGTTTAGGTGATCTTACCCTATCCACTTGTTTGAATCACCAAGAAAGGAGATAGTATCTATGTTCAAACATATCAGTTCGGTAGTTCTGGCATTGGTTTTGCTTCTCTCCATGAGTAGCGTAGCTGCTACCAAGGTACCCCCGGCGTCAGGCATTATTCCCGGGCAATACATCGTTGTCTTTAAAGACACAGTGTCAAACCCTGCAGACGCAGCCAGTGACATGGCTCGCCAGTACGGTCTGGGAGTGTTGTACAAATATGGCTACACCATTAAAGGCTTTGCGGCGACGATCCCTGCTGCACGACTGGATGCAGTGAAGACCGATTCGCGCGTTCTGTTTGTGAGCGAAGACCGCGAAGTGTCCATTGGTGCACAGACACTGCCTACGGGTGTTGACCGGATTGACGCAGAGCAAACCAGCACCCACACCAACAAAGGCACGGGCGTCAATGTTGCAGTGATTGACACTGGCATTGACCTAACTCACCCGGACTTGAAAGCCAACATTGTCGGTGGTAAAAATTGCTCTACAGGCTCGAGCTACAAAGATGGCAACGGTCATGGCTCGCATGTGGCAGGCACCATTGCCGCCGTTGACAACACAGTGGGCGTAGTAGGCGTGGCTCCCGAAGCCAAACTGTGGGCGGTGCGCGTACTCAATAATGCGGGCTCAGGAAGCTGGTCATCCGTGATTTGCGGCATTGACTTCGTGACCTCCAAAGCTCCGGCCAACGGCGGCCCGATCACGGTGGCCAACATGAGTCTGGGCGGCACCGGCTCGGATGACGGTAATTGCGGCCTAACCAACAATGACGCGCTACATCAAGCCATCTGCCGTTCCGTAGCGGCGGGTGTAACCTATGTTGTTGCAGCGGGCAACGAAACAGACGACGCAGCCAACCACGTCCCGGCGGCCTATGATGAGGTGATCACTGTCTCGGCGCTCTCCGATTCGGATGGCAAGACCGGTGGCACAGGCGGCGCTCCTTCCTGCCGCACCGGCGAAAAGGATGACTACTTAGCCATCTTCAGCAACTTCGGCGCAGACGTGGATATCGCCGCGCCCGGCGTATGTATAAAATCGACATGGAAAGGCGGTAGGTATAACACTATAAGCGGAACATCCATGGCATCCCCCCACGTGGCGGGTGCAGCCGCGCTCTACATCGCTATCCATCCTGGTGCGACCCCGACAGAGGTGAAAGACGCGTTGATTGCCGCCAAGGAACCAGGGCCGATCCCTGGAGACCCTGATAATTTCAAAGAGGGCATTGTAAATGTTGGTGGTTTCTAAGCCTCCTGAAATCAGATGAAGATATTCCAAACCTAAGTCAAACACTGATCTAGACGGGAGGTGGAAGTTTCACGACATTTCCACCTCCCCATGGTAACCAGATAATACTGATTCAAAAGATAATAACCTCGCCCAATTTTTGTTGGGCAAATAGACAAAGGTATTGAAAATTATACAAGTATGTTATATTGCTCTAATTTATAGGGGTTTGATTATGTCTCAGGAAACCCTTCTTCTCTTCAGTCACTTTTCCTTGATCGCGTTCAAAGATACCTACTAGCCTTAAGCGCGGACGAGTGGGTAGAATTCCCCGTTCGCGCCGGTGTTATCATCCCCGAAGCGAAGCTGAGTGGGGCCTCACCGCGCGTATAATTTGACAAGGTCTCCATTGTGCGGCGGGATCAAGCGAAGCGCCCTTTAGGGAAAGCCCGCCCGTCATTCGAGTTGCATCAGCGTGCCCAGGTCACGCCCCAGGATCAAGACAGCCTGTTCCTGCCGTATTAAGGTCAATAAAGCTCATGTTATAATTTTAATATATGGAAGAAGCTCCTCTGCTGAATAATCGCTACCGCTTGTTGCAGCCCATCGGGCGCGGCGGCATGGCTCACATCTACGCCGCGCACGATCAAATACTAGACCGTCCGGTAGCTATAAAAATCCTCAAGCAATCCTTATCGGCTGACCCGGCTTTTCGCGAACGCTTCCACCATGAAGCCCGGGCTGCTGCTAACCTCTCCCACCCCAACATCGTCACCATCCATGATTTCGGCCTGGACAAAGGCCACCTGTTTATCGTAATGGAGCATGTTCCCGGTTCCGACATGAAAGCGCTCATCCAACAGCAAGGGCGGCTTCCCGTCGGCCAAGCCTTACCCATGATCATCCAGGCTTGTAGTGGAATCGGCTATGCGCATCGCGCAGGTATCATCCATTGTGACATCAAGCCCCAGAACCTGCTGATCACCCCAGACTTGCGTTTGAAGATTACCGATTTCGGCATTGCCCGCGCCCTGGCATCCATCTCTCCCGATGAACATCGTCAGGATGTATGGGGCTCGCCGCAGTATTTCTCGCCTGAGCAAGCCTCCGGCGTTTCCCCGCTGCCAGCTTCCGACGTGTATTCGCTGGGTGTGGTGATCTATGAAGTACTCACCGGTCGTTTGCCTTTCATCGCCCATTCCGCCCAGGAGTATGCTGCCATGCACCTGCACACTGCTCCTCCAAATCCATCAGATTTCAATCCGGAGATTTCACCCGAACTTGAAGCTGTCATCCTTAAAGTGCTTTCCAAAGAGCCATCACAACGTTACCGCACAGCAGACCAGCTCGGTCGGGTGCTGCAGACCTACTTCCAGCCTACTGTCTTAAGCTCACTCCCAACCCAGTGGGTGGATTCAGGCAGTCCAGATTCCAGCGCTTCTCAACCAAATCAGGTTGTGGAAGATTCAACGGCGGTGATTGATCAACTAAACGCGGTGGATTGGGTTACAATTGGGTTGGGTCTGCTCACGCTTGCTGCTGTGGGTGGCTTAATTCCTCTATGGTTGGCGGTTCTATTTCAGATCTTATGAAACCAGTGATCTCAGCATCCATCCTAGCCGCAGATTTCTCCCATCTGGCAGATCAGATTCACCAGGCGGAAGCAGCAGGCGCGGATTGGATTCACATTGACGTAATGGACGGACATTTCGTCCCACCGATTTCCATGGGACCCATGGTCGTGGAAGCCTGCAAGCGCATCACAACCCTGCCGCTGGATGTGCATCTGATGATCGAGAATCCTGAGAGCCAACTGGAAGCCTTTGCCAAAGCCGGTGCCAGTATCATCACCGTTCAACAGGAAGCCTGCCCCCACTTGCACCGCACATTGGATTCCATCCATGAATTGGGCTGCCAGGCAGGCGTAGCCCTTAACCCTTCCACCTCTGAAATCCTGCTGACATATATCCTTCAACAGATTGACCTCATACTTGTCATGACAGTTAACCCTGGCTTTGGCGGTCAAACCTTTATCGCGGAAATGTTGGAAAAGATAGCCAGAGTAAACGGCATGCTCGCAGATTTAAAATCACAGGCTTATTTACAGGTGGATGGCGGAATCAACAGCAGCAACATCCGCCTGGTGCAGGCTGCTGGAGCCAACAATTTTGTTGCGGGCTCAACCATTTTTGCCAACCCCAATGGCATATCCGCCGGGATTGGTGAATTGAAAGGGAAACTGGAACTTTAAAACAAAAAAGCGGCTTGCGCCGCTTGAAAACTGTATGATTAAGAACTCTTAGCCATAGTTCGGATACAGCGAGTGCACATCACCTTATGAACCTTATGACCCTGTTCAATCATCATCACCTTCTGCAAATTTGGCAGGTATTTCCGGTTGGTCGCACGCATGGAAAAGCTGCGATTATGTCCGAAGGTTGTTTTCTTGCCACATTTTTCACAAATTGCCATCCTATATTTCCTTTCAAACCTGATTGTCGAACCATTCATTGTTTTATGCCTGAGCAAGTTGATATTTTATCACAATTCGTAACCAATTACAATATTTAAGGTTAAATCATATATTGAAAACAAAAGGATCGGGATACAATGACAGACGAAAAATACTCATTGGGTAATATTCTTGTTTCACATCGCGCCATCGCCACCGTTGCGTGCCAATCCGCACTATCGTCTTATGGCGTAGTCGGACTCGCCCCAAAAAACCTGGTGAACGGGCTGGCAAATGTTATCCTCAAAGACCCGACCAATGGTGTCGAAGTCAAGTATGATGGCAACCGGTTGGATATTGATGTTTATGTGGTGCTAGAGTACGGTACCCGGATTAAATCCGTTGCCTCCACGATTGCGCACCAGGTACAGTACCAGGTTGAAACCACTTTCAACATCACCGTCAATCATGTCAACGTGCATGTCCGCGGACTTAGAATAAGCAACACTGATTAAAGAAAATTATTATGGTTAATGATCCAATGTCTGACTCTAAACACACCACCCTGCTGGATGGGCAAAAATTTAAATATTTCCTTGCCTCGGCGTTAACCTGGCTGAAGACCAACCAGGAACATATCAACTCCTTAAATGTTTTTCCAGTCCCAGATGGGGATACTGGTACCAACATGGTTCTCACCATGCAATCCGCCATGAATGAGATCAACGCCTCGGAAGAACACAATGTGGGTAAGATGGCGCATGCCCTTGCCCAGGGAGCCTTGATGGGTGCACGCGGTAACTCCGGCGTCATCCTTTCCCAGCTCTGGCGTGGATTTGCACGCACGTTGGATAGCCATGACACAGCTGACGCGTCTATGATCGTTTCCGCTTTGGAAGAAGCTCGAAACACAGCGTATAAAGGCGTCGTCCGACCCGTGGAAGGCACCATCCTGACGGTCGCTACTGACATAGCGCGACGCGCCCGTGAAGTACTGCAGTACTCCAATGACAGCGAAATCCTGTTAAGCGAAATTGTAAAAGCAGCGGATGAGTCCGTGAAGCATACGCCCGAGCTGCTGGATAAACTCAAAGAAGCTGGTGTGGTGGATGCGGGGGGGAAGGGCCTCTTTATCCTCCTCGAAGGCATCCAGCGGCAGATCAACAACTTATCCCTTGAAACACCCCTCGTGCAAATCACCCCCCTGTCCGCCATGAATTTAACTGGCATCTTGGAAAGTATTGAACCCGGGCAGGATTACGAAGTAGTGGTGGACTTTGAACCAGATAAGATGCTGGATCTCGATCAATTTTATGCGAATCTTGGAGAAATGGGTACGTCCATTCAGGTGGGTGAAGGAGATGGTTTCTATCGAATGCACATCCACGTGCCAACGGAAAAACGTTACGACCCAATCGAATACACCATGACCCTGGGAACAGTCTATAAGGTAGCCATTGAAAATCTCATCGCGCAGATGGAAGCGCAAAATAAGACAACGGTTAAACCACTCAACCTCGCCAGGGTAGAACCTGGGCAGATTGCAGTCGTGACCGTCAGTCCGGGTCCTGGCCTTTCCCGCATCTTCGCCAGCCTGGGTGTTGCTGCCGTTGTCGAAGGCGGCCAAACGATGAATCCCAGCACGGAAGAGATCCTGAAAGCTTTTGAAGATCTTCCTACAGATAAGATCATCATCCTCCCAAACAATAAGAATATTATCCTTGCTGCTGAGCAGGCAGCTACCAACTCAGTGAAAAATGTGGCTGTAATCCCCAGTACAAACATCCCCCAGGGTCTATCGGCGTTGTTACATCTCATTCCAGACGGGGAAATGGCAGATATCGTTTCCGACATGAATAATGCACTCATCGATGTGGAAACCGGAGAGATCACCACTGCAACGCGTGATGTAACCAATGATGGCGTAGAGATCCGTAAGGGCGAGATCATCGCATTGCACAATGGAAAAATTATCTGCTCAATGCCTTCTTTGGAAAATGCTGTGTTTCATTTTCTTAAAGCTGCCAAAACAGAGGATTATGAACGCATTACCCTCTATCATGGCGCGGATATCAGCAGTGTTGCGGCTAAAGAACTTGTCGAGAAAATTCAACAAAAGTATCCAGGTCAGGAGATAGAATTTCACGAAGGCGGTCAACCGCATTATTTCTATATCATGTCGGTTGAGTGAGATGAGTTCCATCTGTGTAGTCACTGATAGCTCGGTGCAGTATTCCAGGCAAACTTTTCCGGGAAAGGACAAGGTTTTCCAGGTTCCATTACAGATTTCTTATAATGGGATGCGGATCGAAAGCGATCCTCAATTCAAAATTACCACCTTTCCTACGCGATTGACGTCAGATCATAAGATATCGATCGCATCGCCTTCTTATCAGGATTGGCTGGATGCCTTCGCCAATTTATCTCAAACCTACAACGAGATCATAGCCATAACCATGTCTTCAAATCTGGCAGAAGTATTCCAGAATTTGGAGAAAGCTGCTAGAAATTATAGGGGTAAAACCAGTATCACAGTGGTTGATTCCCATACCACCAGCGTTGGTTTGGGAGCCCTGGTACAGAATGCGGCTGCGGGTATCAAATGCGGCCAAAGTTTGTCCCTGATTGAGCAGAATGTCCGTGGCTTAATCCCCAGTATATACACACAAATCACAACTTCCAATCTGAGCTATTTACATGAATCGGGATATATCACTGAGCCTCAGGCAGTTTTAGGGGAAGCAATTTCCATTTTGCCAGTTTTCAGCCTGGAAGAGGGTCGATTGATGGCCACAAACAAGGTCAAGAATTATCATCATCTAATGGATATTTCCCATGAATTTATTGATGAGTTCAGCGAACTGGATCAGGTCGCGATAATCCAGGGTCAGCCACCATCTCTCGATACTCACACCTTACGGGAATATGTCACCTCCAATTTTTCCGGGGTATTATTTACAGAGCTGCCTCTTAATATCGTGCATGCATCCCTTTTTGGACCATCTTCAGTTTCCATTTTTGCCATTGAAAAATGATCTAGTGATCTGGCAACATTTGGTTGTAATTTCACCCAATAGCTCGATTGGGGTAGAATTAACCCATGCAGCCATCGATCGAAAAAATCTTCAGGTTTTTCAAATTAGAATTGGAACGGGGGTGCGATAACCGAGCTGTCGTAGGGGGTTTGGAAAAGATACTCCCGGTATGGGAAGCACAGGCCAGGCTCGAGCATCTCCCCGAGGGTGCGATTAAATTGCTACATGCCCGCCTTGCAGAATATGGTGAAGCAAGCGACAAAAGAGAGGTTTTACTTATTAATACCTGGCAGGAGTTGGCAAATGAAACTTGCTTATCAGAGACGGAAAAGAATGCCCTGAGCGCTGTCAAGAGTTCAACAATCGCCAGATCAATCCCACCTGAAAACGAAAAAAAAGATGTCCGAAAGGTCGTTGGAGCCAGAAGGACTACGCCAATTCATCCCCCAGTGCCTGCCAGTCAGTCAGTCCGGCTTGGACTTTCAGCGCCATTAACAGTCATCCAGGGTATCGGCTCCAGGCATGCGGAGACGCTCGCCAGGTTAGGGCTATCTTCTTTAGAGGATTTGCTATTCTACTTTCCCCGCCGTTATGACGATTACAGCCAGCTTAAACCCATCAGCCGCTTATTTTTTAATGAAGAAGTAACGATTATAGGCACGATAAAATCTGTGTCAAATCGGACTTTGCGGAATGCACGGTTCAACCTGGTTGAAGCCATCATCGGCGATGGCAGCGGAGATCTACGTTTAACCTGGTTCAATCAGGTGTGGATTGCTAATCGATTAAAACCGGGCAAACAGATCGTTGTATCAGGCCGCGTAGAACAGTATCTGGGAAGGCTGGTGATCAATAACCCCGAGTGGGAGCCGCTGGAACAGGAGCAGCTCCATACCAATCGAATTGTTCCAGTTTATCCACTAACCGCGACAGTTACCCAACGTTGGCTTCGGCGCATTATGTATCAGACCATCTCATACTGGTCTCCCAAAGTCGAAGATTTTCTTCCTCCCGCAATTAAGCAAAACAATCAATTACCAGACCTCTCCTTGGCATTGCAGGAAGTCCATTTTCCTTCCTCCCAGGAACACTTGCAACAGGCTCGCCGACGGCTCGCATTCGATGAGATTTTCCTGCTTCAACTGGGTGTATTAAAGCAAAAGCAATCGTGGCAGGAAATGACGGGTAAAATCTTCACCGTTGATGAAGCCTGGATGCAAGAACAGACCACCCGCCTGCCATATGAACTAACTTCTGCCCAGAAGAAAGTCCTGGTTGATTTCCGCTCAGACCTGGCTAGCGGTTCACCTATGAACAGGCTGCTGCAGGGTGATGTTGGCTCTGGCAAGACCATCGTGGCGGCACTGACCGCGGCCATTGTCATTTCTGCGGGTTCACAAGCTGCATTTATGGCGCCGACCGGCATCCTGGCCGAGCAGCACCACCGTAACCTGCGTCAGCTGCTGGCAGACTCTGACAAGGGTTCACCTGTATTGCAAGCAAATCAGGTATGCTTGCTGGTGGGCTCCACCCCCCTTTCAGAGCGAAAGGATATCCTGGAGCGGCTGGCTTCCGGGGATATTAAACTTGTGGTTGGCACCCACACGCTGCTGGAAGAACCGGTCAAGTTCAACGATTTGCAATTCGTGGTCATTGATGAACAACACCGTTTTGGCGTGGAACAGCGGGCAATCCTGCGAACCAAAGGCACCAATCCTCACCTGTTAGTGATGACCGCCACACCCATTCCGCGGTCACTCGCCCTCACCATTTATGGCGACCTTGATCTATCCGTTATGGATGAGTTCCCCGCTGGCAGGCAGGTGATTGATACCTTCATTTTCTTCCCACGGGAAAGGGAAATCGGGTACGACCGTATCCGCAGACAACTGGATCAAGGATATCAGGCATTCATCATCTACCCACTTGTTGAGCAGGGCGAAAACGATGAGGTAAAAGCTGCGGTGGAAGAGCATACCCGGCTGAGTAAGGAAGTCTTCACCAATTACCGTTTGGGTTTGCTGCATGGCCGCATGAAATCAGAGGTAAAGGACAAAGTGATGTCTGATTTCCGGGATGGTAACCTGGATATCCTGGTTTCAACTTCGGTCGTGGAGGTGGGGGTGGATATCCCCAATGCCACTGTGATCCTTATTGAAGGTGCCAATCGGTTCGGGCTTTCCCAGCTGCACCAATTCCGCGGAAGGGTTGGACGGGGAAGGGCGAAATCGTCCTGTTTCCTCATCCCGGAAAGCGAGAACTCAGCAGATAACTTGCGTCTCCAAGCCATGGTGGAAACCAACGATGGTTTCATCTTGGCTGAAAAAGACCTGGATCAACGCGGTCCTGGCGACTTTTTAGGGACAAGGCAATCAGGTTTCTCAGATCTGCGCATGGCATCCTTAACTGATGTTAGAATGATAGAAATGGCGCGAAGAGCCGCCCAGGCATTATATGCCGAAGATCCAAATTTAACCCGACCGGAGAATCAATACCTGGCAAATACCATGGATCATTTCTGGGGTAACGGGAAAGGAGATATAAGCTGATGGTACGAGGAGTATTCCCCGGTACTTTTGACCCAATCCATTACGGTCATATAGATATTGCCCGCAGGGCTGCCAGGTTGTTTGATGAACTGGTGGTGGCTGTCTACGATCGACCTCTCAAAAACTTGCTCTTCTCACCAGAAGAGCGCCTCAGCTATGTGAGGATCAGCTTTGCGGATGATCCTAAGATCAAGGTAACAGGCTATAGCGGGTTGACGGTGGATTATTGCAAACAGATTGATGCCCAGGTGATCGTTCGCGGATTGCGAGTCTTTTCGGACTTTGAACATGAGTTTAAAATGGCACTTGCCAATAACCGGTTAGCGCCCAATGTGGATGTAATCGCCCTCATCACCGCTGAAGAACATACCTTCCTCTCCTCCTCCACCGTCCGCGAAATCGCTGCACTGGGGGGGGATGTGACCAGCATGGTTCCGGAGCATGTAAAGCAAGCGCTGATAACCAAATTCGCCAGCTTGAGCTCTGACCAGAACGTAGTACCTATGACTGCATTGCGTGATTAATAGATCTCCCGCGAATGGTGTGATTATTGCAACAATGAAAAGGCATTGGAGGAGCCATGGATATACAACATCTGATTGACCGATTGGAAGAGCTTTTTAATGAAAGCCGGGGGATTCCACTCACCCACAGCGTGGCAATTGACGAAGACCGTTTCTTGGATATTATTGATCAGATGCGTGTTTCCATCCCCGAGGAAGTGAAAAAAGCCCAGCAGGTGTTGGCCCAGAAGGATCGCATCCTTGCGCAGGCGCAGGAAGAAGCAGCCCGCACGATTGCCCTGGCGAAGGATAAAAGCGACCAACTTACTCATAAGGACGTAATCACCGAGGCAGCAAAGGTCCAGGCTGAAAAGATAATCGCTCAGGCGCAACAAGAAGCAGATGCTTCCCGGCACGAATCCGATGAATATGTAATTGAAACCCTAACCAGGCTCGAAGTCGAGATCGACCGCTCTCTTTCACAGGTGCGGAATGGTATCAAAGCTTTACAATCTGAGCATAAACAGCGTTCACAGATGGAATAACTGCAACCTTGTTATAATCTGGCTAATTATCGGCCGCCTTAGAGCCGTGCTCATCTATTTTTTCCTTACGTTTCGCGCGTGATTTATTTTGAATCGGTTTAGGTGGGTGGAGTGCAGCCTGTATCACCTCATCCATGCTGGTCACCTGGATGATCTGCAGGTCGGTTTTTACCCTCCGGGGTATGTCAATCAGGTCCTTTATGTTGCGCTCAGGCAATATCACCCGTTTAAGATCAGCTCGATGGGCGGCTAAAACCTTTTCCCTCACACCACCCACAGGTAATATCCTGCCTCTTAACGTAATCTCACCAGTCATGGCAATGTCTTTATACACTTCGCGCCGGGTAAACAACGAGATCATTGCTGTTGCGAGGGTTATTCCGGCAGATGGACCATCCTTTGGTATTGCACCTTCAGGGATATGAATATGAATATCCGTGTGCTCGAATATCCGTGGATTTATCTGTAGCTGCTCCGCTTTAGATTTCATGTAAGATAGCGCAGCCTGGGCGGACTCTTGCATCACTTCCCCGATTTGGCCAGTGATCTGTAAACTGCCTTTGCCTTCAAAGGCCAGCACTTCGATTGTCATGATGTCCCCGCCTGATTCCGTCCAAGCCATGGCTGTGGCTATCCCAATCTCATCCTGCTTTTCGGCTTCGGTGCTGAAAAATTGTGGAGGTCCAAGAAATTTTTCAACCATCGATGGCAGTATTCTTTTTGGATAATTTCTGTGTTCCGACTTCAATCGTGCGATCTTACGGAACAATCTTCCAATCTCCCTTTCCAGGTTGCGGACACCGGCCTCATACGTGTATTCACGAATGACCTTACTCAGCGTAGAATTCAGCAATACCACTTCTCCATCTTCAAGACCGCTTTCATCCTGCTGCCGTTTGAGCAAGAACCGGTGAGAAATTTCCAGTTTGTCTTCTTCGATATACCCGGGGAATTCGATCAACTCCATCCGATCCATTAAAGCCGGTGGAATGGTACTCATGGAATTGGCAGTGGTGATAAACATTACTTTTGAAAGATCATAAGACAGTTCAAGATAATGGTCTGAAAAAGCATTATTTTGTTCCGGATCCAATACCTCCAACAGTGCTGCTGCTGGGTCACCACGAAAATCTGCGCCCAGCTTATCAATTTCATCCAGCATGAATAACGGATTGAGCGAACCAGCTCTGCGCATAGTTTGCAAAATACGTCCCGGCATGGCGCCTATGTATGTCCGCCTGTGACCTCTGATCTCAGCCTCGTCTCTCACCCCACCCAGCGATAGTCGGACAAAATTTCGACCCAAGGCTTCTGCGATGGATTTCCCCAGCGATGTTTTTCCAGTACCTGGTGGGCCGACAAAGCACAAAATAGGTTGACGAAGTTTCTTGGGTTTCAAGCTGCGCACGGCTATGTATTCTAAAATCCTGTCCTTGGCTTTCGCCAGACCGTAATGGTATTGTTCCAGGGTTTTTGCCGCATGCTTCACATCCAGGTTATCTTCTGTGAGTTTTTCCCACGGTAGTTCCAGTATCCAATCCAGATATGTACGGATGATGCCCACTTCTGGAGCCATGGGTGGCATCTGGACAAGCCGCTCGATTTCCTTATTGGCCGCGGTCAGCGCTTCTTTTGGAAGGTGAGCATCCTCAACTTTCTGCCTTAATTCAACAATTTCCCTCGTCCACAGATCACCTTCCCCCAGCTCTGTCTGAATAGCCTTCAATTGTTCGCGCAGGTAATACTCACGCTGCGTACGATCCACTTCACTCTGCACCTTGGTCTGGATCTCATCTTCCAGCATCAGTACATCCAACTCTTGTGCCAGCAGACGGTTGATCTTTTTTAATCGATCCTTGGGATTGACATTGAGTAGCAGCTCACGCCGGGCTTTTATATCAATTGAAAGGGAGGTAGCTATCATATCTGCCAACCAACCAGGCTCATTAATATTTATTGCGAAAAGATGTGCTTCCTCAGGTAAGGTGCGATCCAACTGCACACAGCGCTCAAACAGGTCTCTGGTTGTTCGCATCAAGGCATCGGTTTTCTTGTCCACCTCAATTGATTCTTCAATGACCCGTCCTCTGGCTTTAAGGAACTTGCCACCAATCTTTAAATCAGATACCGCGATCCGTCGCCTGCCCTGCACCAGTGCAGAACTATTGCCATCCGGCATAGTTAATAAACGGCCAACTGCTAGTTCCACCCCTACGTGTAAAAAGTCTTCGGGGTCTGGATTATCGCTGTCAGACAACTGGACCAAGCCTATCATCGTCTGATCCATGTGTTGGGCAGATTGAATCGCAGCCAATGTACTCCCCTGTAATACAAAAATGGGGGAAACCATATGGGGGAAAATTACCATGTCTCTCAGCGGTAGAACCGCCAGAACAATCTCCCCGTTTTTATCCGGGTCCGCATTCTGGATTCTGTAAAGCTCTTCCGTTCGTTGATGTATCGCTGCGGTATAATCTATTTCTTCTTCGTTCTTATCCTGCCAGTCATCACTACGCATTGTATAATCCTATTCCATATCAGGATGTAGTTTCATCCAAATTTCTTTGATTGCTGCTGATAGAAAGATACTTCCAGCTGCCAGCACCACTTGGTTATCATTTGCCAACTCTAAGGCAGCATAAAATGCACTTTCCAGCGGAATCACTGCTTGCGCCTTCTTACCCATTCTATGCACGTACTCAACAATTTTACCTGCTTCCAACGCTCGTGGATGAATGGATTGGGTGGCAATCACCTGATCCACTCGCGGCATAAGTTCAGACAGCATGCCCGGCACATCCTTGTCTTCCGATGCGCCAAAAAGCAGCACCACACCCCTCCCGGGAAGATAATCATCGAGGGTCAATCGCAGCTTCAGGGCAGAATCCCGGTTATGTGCAGAATCCAAAACTACCATCGGTTGATGGGAAATAATCTCAAACCTGCACGGCCATTTCACCGCATTAACTCCTCTGGAAATCGCTGAATTACTGATCCGGTTATCTGTTTTTTGTAGTACCTTTATTGCAGCAAGTGCAGTGGCCGCATTATCCAGTTGATGGGCACCCAATAGTGGAATGTCGAAGGTCTCTGGTTCCCAACCATTGGTTTCTCCTCCTTCAATATATTCGTCCATCAACCCCTGCTCTGCGCTGCTCCAGATCTGGAATGTCTGATGCTCAAGATTATGCTCAAGGGGTCGATGCAAGATATCCCTGCCCACCAATGTGATGGAGGATTTCATTTCTTCTGCGATTCTGGTCACCACGCTCTGAGCCTCACTGGTTTGCGCAGAGATCACTACTGGAAGGCCAGGTTTAATGATCCCGGCTTTTTCTGCTGCTATCTCCGCTAATGTGTTACCCAGGATGGCTTGATGATCGTAAGAGATGGTGGTAATCACAGATACGGCCGGATTCACCACATTGGTTGCGTCTAGCCTGCCGCCCAGACCCACTTCCACCACTGCGTAATCCACCTTTTCATCAGCAAAATATTGAAATGCCATCGCAGTAGATATTTCAAAGGTGGTGATTTCCTCCACCCTGGCAATTTGCGGTTTGAGCTTTTCTACTAACGCCACCATTTTGATATGTGGAATAGGTTCGCCATTCACCTGGATACGCTCGTTAAAATCGATGAGATGGGGTGATGTGTACAAACCTACTTTTAAACCAGCATACTGAATGGCAGAAGCGCAAAGCGCGGAAACCGATCCTTTTCCTTTTGTACCCGTGACATGCACCACCTGATAAGCTTGTTGTGGGTTGTCCATGATTTCCAGTAAATCGGTCATCCGATCCAGGTTAAATTTCTCGCTGGAATATACGAGTTGCCTGGTCTGACTGTAGTCCACGAAGCTGTATAGGTAATCCAACGTCTTCTGATAATCTTGTTCGATATTCATTACTGCCTTCCGATTCACTGATGTCTGAAGATTGTAATCGGCGGCCATATTATTTGCAAGTCAGTCAGGAATAATGAGCAGGTAATCACCATTACAGAAACCGAGCAAAGTGGGTCCGTTCAAGTTATAATCATAATCCGCTATGGTAGCACACTTCGGAATGTTAACCATCCACTTTGAACTGGGCGCTGTCCAGTCATTAAAAGACAAACGCAGTCAGCTTCGTCACATGGAAAACCGGCTCTCCCGCCAGTTCAATATCTCCATCGCTGAAACCGGGTTACAGGATAGCCACACTAACGCGCTGATCACACTGGGTATTGTGAACAATAACCCTGCTTTCATTCAAGCAGAGTTTAGCCGTATCATCAGCTGGATCGAAACACACCATGCCGATCTTGTTATGATTGACGAAAAATTGGAGATTATATAACCATGGACCTTAAATTAAAGAATAAAAAAGCGCTCATCACCGGAGCCAGCCGTGGGTTGGGTTATGCCGTTGCCCGTTGCTTATTGAGTGAAGGCGCATCTGTTACCATCAACAGCCGGGAAGCTGTCAATCTGGAAGAAGCCAGAAATAGTCTTTCTCACCAAGGAAAGGTGGGAGCCATAGCTGGAGATGTGACAATCCCAACCTCCTGCATCGCTCTGCTTGAAGAAGCTGTGGAGCGGATGGGTGGATTGGATCTGCTGGTCACCAACTCGGGTGGACCCAAAACAGGGCGTTTCGAAACCATGAGTGATGATGATTGGTTGCAAGCCTTTCAGCTAAATTTTCTCAGTCACGTACGCCTCATCCGCGCAGCCTTGCCTTACCTGCGCCAGTCAGACGCCCCATCCATATTAACGGTCACCTCCATCTCAGCAAAACAACCCATCCCAGACATGGTTCTTTCTAACAGCCTGCGGGCTGGTGTGCTGGGTCTCACAAAAACACTATCCCAGGAGCTTGGCTCAGAAGGTATCCGGGTGAATTCCATCCTGCCAGGATTTACCCTTACCGACCGGGCAATGAGTTTGTTGCGCGATAGGGCGCAGAAAAATAATACTTCTATGGACATTGAAATCCACAAACAATCAGAAGCCTCCGCTCTCAAGCGGATTGCAGCACCTGAAGAATTTGCCAGGGTAGCAGTTTTTCTGCTCTCCCCTGCAGCCTCCTATTTAACAGGTTTAATGTTGCCAGTGGATGGTGGCGCATATACAGGATTGATTTAATTAATGCAAGCAAAGCTCAAATCTGAACTCTCCATAATAATTGATAGTATCCTGCCGCTCGTTCAAAAACCTGGACGATACACCGGTGGGGAATTAAATTCCATCGTCAAGGATTGGGGAAGTATTCCCACCCGGGTGGCTCTGGCTTTCCCAGATATTTACGATTTGGGGTTACCCAATCTTGGGTTGGCGATCCTGTATGATTTGCTGAATAAACGTCCGGATGTCCTGGCTGAACGATGCTATGCACCCTGGTTGGATATGGAAGACCAGATGATAAAGCATTCAATCCCTTTGTTTTCGCTGGAGACCAGGCATCCTCTTTCCGAATTCAACATCATTGGTTTTTCACTCCCTTATGAAATGCTCTTTACCAATGTTCTGAATATGCTTCACCTCGCCAATGTCCCCCTCTTCGCAAAAGAGAGAAATGATTTGCATCCGCTGGTTATCGCCGGCGGCCACGCAGCCTACAACCCTGAGCCCATGCATGCATTCTTTGATGCCTTTGTGATTGGCGAAGGTGAAGAAGTGCTATTGGAAATTGTGAATACCTACCAGGCCTGGAAAACATCCTCCATGAATCGACCTGAGTTGCTTCAAAACCTGGCTGCTATCGCTGGAGTGTATGTTCCTTCGCTTTACCATGTAAATTACATGCCTGATGGCCGGGTGGAAAGCATATCATCACAACATCCCAACGCCAGCCTGCCCGTAACCAAGCGCATTGTAGGGAAATTACCTCCTCCTGTAACAAATCTTATCGTTCCATATATTGAGATAGTACATGACCGGGTGGCAATCGAAATTATGCGCGGTTGTACCCGTGGATGTAGATTTTGCCATGCCGGCATGATCAACCGCCCGGTACGTGAACGCCCGGTCGATGAAATCATGGCAGCCGTGGATGTTGCCCTGAAAACCACCGGTCATCAAGAAGTCGCACTCCTCTCCCTTTCATCCTCGGATTACTCGCACATTCAAGAGTTGGTGGACAAATTGAGTGAAAGATATGCATCGGAACACCTGGTGATTTCATTGCCGTCTTTACGTATTGAATCCTTTTCAGTGGATATCATGGATAGGCTCAAAGGTTCACGATTGGGCGGCTTTACCCTGGCGCCCGAAGCAGCCACTGACCGGATGCGTGAAATTATCAACAAGCCAGTAAGCACTGAGCAGCTGCTGGAAACTGCGCGTGCCATATATAACCGGGGTTGGACAACTATCAAGTTGTATTTTATGATCGGGCACCCTTCTGAAACTATGGAAGATGTGCAGGCGATTATTGATCTATGCAAGCAGGTCCACCAAGTCGGACGCAGCATCGTTGGCGGACGCGCCAAGGTGCATGCCGGGGTAAGCACCTTCGTTCCCAAGGCTCACACTCCATTCCAGTGGACATCCTGCGATGATCCGGGTAATGTGTTGGAAAAACAAAAATTGCTACGCTCCGGGCTGCGCAATCCCAACATCAAACTTTCCTGGACGGATCCAAAGGACACGCAAATGGAAGCCTGGCTTTCCCGTGGCGACCGCCGCCTCTCCAACGTTATTTTTGATGCCTGGAAGACTGGCGCCAAATTTGATGCCTGGCAGGATCAGGATCACCACTCCAAATGGCTGGCCGCATTTACCACCAATGGGTTGGACCCGGCTTTTTATGCTCTACGGGAAAGAGCATTGGATGAAGTGCTGCCCTGGAGTCACATCAACAGCGGGGTGCACCCTCGCTACTTGCAAACAGAATACAAGTGGTCAAGAAAACGAAAGCTGCGTGAGGATTGCCGTGAAAAGTGTTTTGCCTGCGGTATTATGCCCAACTACAACTCACTCTATCAGCCTAATTGGTACTGCCCACCGCCACCAAAAAGCTCATGGCGGGTAAGGGAAAAACAACATGAGAGTACGGATCAACTTTGAAAAGACTGAGGCTATGCGTTTCACTGGTCATCTTGACTTGCAGCATGCCTGGATGCGAGTTTTTCGCAGGGCAGGTATAGCGCTGGAGCACAGCCAGGGATTCCATCCGTTGCCAAAAATCCAATTGGCTTCCGCGTTACCTCTGGGTTATATCAGCACAGCTGAAATCCTGGATGCCTGGTTGATCGAATCCCAACCAATAATTGACCTGGTTAAAATACTTAACGACAACCTGCCACCTGGGTTAGAAATCAATTCCATTGAACAAATTCCTCTTGATGCTCCTAAAATTCAGGTGGCACTCAAGACAGCTGATTACCTGGTTCATCTGTCATCTCAAACATCCTTGCAAAATTTACCAGTCAAGGTAGCAGCTTTTCTGGCTGAAGCTGAAATATTGATCGAACGTCGTGGAAAGAGACGTGACATCCGTAATCTTGTTGAACTACTGGAAATGAAAAATTCCTCTGATGGCCAACAGGCAATTTATATGCGCCTGTCAGCCCGGGAATCAGCTACTGGCCGGCCAGATGAGATATTAATCTGGATGGGAATCGATCCTTTTGAGACGCTGATTGAACGCACGACCCTTAATATTTAACCTAACAGTACATTCTCCAGTCACTCCAACAATCGAGTGGGGCTTGCTTCGCGTCCACCAATGAGTTGTGACAATAAAATCGCCCCCATGATCAGTGAGCAACCAACCAACTGGATGGAGGTCATTTTTTCTGATAGTAACAGCCAGCCAAAGAGACCGGCAAAGACCGTTTCCAGACTTAATATGATGGCAGCATCAGCGGGGGGCGCATGCTGTTGCCCATAAGCCTGTAAGGTAAAACCAATTCCAGTGGCAGCTATCGCCAGGTAAACGATGTGCATCCAGGCAGGAAATAACCGGGGAATCGAATCTTGCTGAAGCCAGAGTCCAAAGGTTATGTTGAGAATAGCGCACACCAGGTACTGCCCGGTCACAAATTGAAGCACCCGCAATTTTTTGACCCCTTTACCAGTGATGATGACATGCAACGCCCAGAGCACCGCACCAGCCAGAACCAGCGCATCTCCCAGGTTAATATCAATTTTTCCGGCGCCACCTAAAAGATAAACTCCTATAGTAGTTATTAGCGCTGCGAGCCAGATATACCAGGATAGTTTTTCTTTCCAAAATATGGAAAGCAACAATGGAATGATGACAACATATGCGTCGGTAATAAAACCCGCATTCCCAGCAGTGGTAAATTCCAAGCCTGCCTGCTGTAACCCGCTTGCAAAAAACAGTAACGCCCCGCCGGTCAGCATCCAGGGCAGGGTGCTGCGATTAAGGTTCAGCCTAAAGCGGACGAAAGGAAGCATGATCAACGCACCAAGGGACCAACGGGCAGCATTGAAAACAAACATCCCAACCTGTTGAGCAGCCGTGCGTTGGACAATAAAACTGAACCCCCAAATAAGTGCAACGAAAAGTAATGTCAGGTCAGCTTTTAATCGCATGGGCGCAAGTTTATCATAACTTGCTGATAGCATTTCTCATAAATACAAAAGTAAATTAGTCGTCATCACCACCATCATCATTCTTATTATGGCACGTTGTGCAATCAGTAGCGGATGCGCTCCCGGTGGTATGGCAGCTCAGGCAAACTCCCCCTGCGTGTCCAATATTAAACCAGGGGTGCCCGATGTTAAAGGAAGGATATGAATGGCAGCTAGAACATTGCCCGCCTAAATGGTTCCCCGGACGTATATGGCAACTCTGGCAGTCACCACCAATGCTGTGGTTGAAAACACCAGCCGCCCACCCGGCGTCAGGGTTATGGCAGGACAAGCAATCACCAGAATAATGATTGGCTGGCTTACGGTTTTCGTGGCACTTGGCACAGGTTGTAACACCTGAATGATCATATGCGCCAGCTGCCCATCCCAACAATGGAGTGTGGCATTGGGAACAATCTCCGCCAAAGTGATTAGCAGGACGTATTGCCTCATGACAATCCTGGCAAAGGATTGAAGCGACAGTTGCATGATCAAATATGATCTGATCCCAGCTTATAGGTGTATGACATAACCCGCAATCGCCTGGATAATGAATTACGGGTTTGTAGCTCTCATGGCAGTCCTGGCACGTTTTTCCATTTGCGCTGAAATCCGTGGAATGGCAGGCATTGCATTCCAACTCAGCATGCTTGCCAACCAGGGGAATGGAGTGATTTTCCAGAGTGATTAATGATCGGTAAGCCCCATTAGGTGAATCTTTTTGAAGAATAAGAATCTGGAATGCTTTCCATTTCTTCCGTAAAGCCTTTAGTTCTTCGCTTTGGTTTCCGATACAACAGGTTTGAACCTGGTTATCACCGGAATGATAAAACTTAATTAGGCTATTATCTCTGGCTACAGATTTTTTTGGAATTGCATTGAGTAGTTGATTAAATGCCAGCATGGTCAATTTTGTCTTTTCTTCAGAGAATTTCTGTGAGGAATATAGATCATTTAACCTATACAGAAATAATTTTTGTGAATAAGTAAAGTGCCCAAAAGGTGTGATCGCAGTGCCCAGCCTGGCCTGTTCTATTTGGTATTGAAATTTATAAAGCTGATCACCATATTTGGCAAACCCGAAGTTAGATATTGCATATAGGAAAGCCCAAAGAATAAAAGCAACCCCGATGAAGATCAACAATAATCTTCTTATCACGCTTTTCATAATTTTACTTTTTCCTTTGTATTAATATTTTCTAATAATTATGATACCAGATTTCCAAGACACTGGAATGATATAATGATGATTATTTAGAATGCCCCTGTAGCCTAGTGGATAAGGCGTCACCCTCCGGAGGTGAAAACCGGCGTTCGAGTCGCCGCAGGGGCACTTAATTAAACATCTCCAAGTAAAAATAAATCACCTCAGAGGTGATTTTTGCATCCTGGCGGGAAACACCGCGAGAATTAAATAGACACCTGATATTTTTAGGATTTGTATTTTTCGATGAAATCAAGCAGCAGTGGTAAATTAGGGATATTCCAGGCTGGTATGATTACCTGCTTCACCCCGGATGGATGCACTACATCCAGGATAAATTTTCCGGCTTTGACAGTCGCGTTGCCGACATCCTTCCAAGCGATTTGCTGGTCTCCATGGGTCAATCCCGCATTATGGACTGAAATCTCCCTGAACTTTATAGATAATCCAATTTTTAGGTCTGATATCATCCGTGAATGAATCAATGGAAAAACAGCAGATTCAATTTCACTTAACATTCTGTCAAACTTACGAATTTTGGATGAAAGGGTGGCGATTCCTTGCCGGGTATGTATTTCTAATTTTCCAGTGCGCATCGGAAGTAAGAACAGGTAAGTTGTCTTATCAATTCGATATAATTCATCAATACCATTATAAGGAATCTCCCATTTGCTTTTCTTGCGGATGATCAACAGCCTTTCCTGGTTTAACTCCACTGTTACCTTCTTTTGGTTCAATAAAACAAGCATCAGGCCCAGGGTCACCAAAAGCAGCAAGAAAAGGATCACCACGTAAAAGAATGCTGAGCTTGTAGCCCGCGCTGTGCCATGATTGATTAATTCAAGAACTGAATCGAAATAACCATAAACCAGTGTTGCCACCATGGTCGCCAAACCCAATACGAAGCAAAGCCAGGTAAACCAGTGCGGCTTTGTAGTATATTTCGTTTTCCGAAGGGGCTGATCACGCACGTTATTTCTCCACTATACAGGTGGGAGGTTCCTTTTTAGCTGTGGGTACAAAGCCAATCCCTTGATCGTGCCCTCGACTGTACAAGTCGCAGGGTTATCTACAAGGTAAGCAGGAATACCCAGTGACTTGGTGAGGTATTTATCGATACCCCGCAACAGTGCTCCGCCACCACATAATGCGGCTCCGCGGTCAATGATATCGGAAAGTAGTTCAGGCGGAGTCTTTTCCAGCACCCGTTTAATGCTTCCAACCATATCTTTTAGTGGCGCATCCAGCGCCTCAACAATATCCTCATTGGTAACTTCCAATGGTTTGGGCAGGCCACTCACCTGGTCTTGCCCCTGGATCTCGATCGAGCCAATCCGCGCGTTGGGGATGGCGCTGCCGATCCTTATCTTCAATTGCTCTGCAGTTGGCTGACCAATCAGGAGGCCATGTTTGCGTTTGATGTAGGAAATAATAGCCTCATCCAGAGCCAACCCACCACCTCGAAGTGTCTCAGCGCAAACGATACCATTCATGGCCAGGATACCTGACTGTGTCGTTCCCCCGCCCATGGAAATGATCATATTCCCCGAGGGCGTGGAAATCGGTAAATCCACCCCAAGTGATGCCGCAAGTGGCTGCCAGATCATAAATACTTCCCGCGCCCCAGCCCCAAGACAAGCTTCGTGTACCGCTCGCATTTCAACGCTGCTCACACCGTAAGGAATCGTGACCATCACCCGGGGTTTTATCAAACCCATCGGACCTGAAACTCTGCGTAAAAGATCACGTAGCAAATTTTCGGTAACTTCAAAATCAGCAATCACGCCATTTTGCAGTGGCCGAAAGACTTCAATAGAATCTGGTACTCGTCCATACATGTCCGCGGCTGCTTTTCCCCACTCCACCATTTTCATTTCTTCCAGCAGAATGGCAACGATAGTTGGCTCCTGCAGGATAATCTGGTTGCCCTCCGCCACCTGGGTATTGATGGTGCCCAGGTCCACACCAATATCACGCGAGAAAAATGGCATATTGCCTTACCTTTCTAAAATATTATACATGGTAAGCAAGATATATGTATTTGCAAATAATTGATGTGCATAATTATTGCCACCAACAATAACTTTAATCATTATAAAAAACAGGCAGGACCAAAGTCGCTGCCCGCTGAATACAATTCCGGTAACAATTTATATGTGTGATTTTCGGTATTTGCGAACTGAATCCAACCTTAGATTCGAACGTTTCAAAGCTGCCTGAAGGGATAGATAGGTGTCAGTATCCTGCGGGATTGTTTTTTGCAGCAATTCTTCCGCCCGTTTACGAGCTGCTTCTGCCCGGGTCACATCTATCTCATCAACATTCTCTGCAGAATCTGCCAGAATCGTAACCTGATCTGGCTGAACTTCCACAATTCCGCCGGCTACTGTGAATACCTTCTCGTCCGCCTTGCTGCGTACCCTGATCACGCCAAATTTTAATGTGGAAAGCAAAGGTGAGTGATTTGGAAGGATACCCATTTCACCAAGCGTGCCTGGAACCACAACGATATCTGCATCTCCAGAATAAATCGACCGATCTTGCGAAGTTATTTCTACATGGATAGGCATCTGTTGCCTCTCTTACATCATCGACTTTGCTTTGGCTACCGCGTCTTCAATGGTTCCAACCATTAGAAAGGCCTGTTCAGGCAGCTCATCATGCTTGCCATCCAGGATCTCACGGAATCCCCTCACCGTCTCCTCGATGCGAACGTAAGCTCCGGGAATTCCGGTAAATTGCTCAGCAACCGCCATCGGCTGCGAGAAGAAGCGCTCGATCTTTCTGGCGCGCGAAACAATCAATTTGTCATCTTCACTTAGTTCATCCAGCCCGAGAATGGCAATAATATCTTGCAGGTCTTTATAGCGCTGCAATATTCGCTGCACCTCGCGGGCTGTTGCGTAATGCTCGTCTCCCACGATCCTGGGATCCAAAATGCGGGAGGTGGAAGACAGAGGATCAACTGCCGGGTAAATTCCTTTCTCCACGATGGCTCGTTCCAACGCAATGGTCGCATCCAGATGTGTGAAAGTGGCAACAGGCGCCGGGTCCGAATAATCATCCGCAGGTACATAAACCGCCTGCATGGAGGTGATGGATCCCCGCTTGGTGGAAGTGATGCGCTCCTGCAGCTCACCCATCTCGGTCGCCAGGGTGGGTTGGTAGCCAACTGCGGAAGGCATACGTCCCAATAAAGCAGATACTTCCGACCCAGACATGGTGAACCGGAAGATGTTGTCAATGAAAAGCAGCACATCTTTTCCCTGATCGCGAAAATATTCTGCCATGGCCAGAGCGGTAAGCGCAACACGCAAACGCACGCCTGGAGGTTCATTCATCTGCCCGAAGACCATCACAGTGTCTTTCATAACACCAGATTCCACCATCTCTTTGTAAAGCTGCGTGCCCTCACGCGTGCGTTCACCAACACCAGCAAATACGGAATTGCCCTGGTGCACCGTGGCGATGGAGCGGATCAATTCCATAATGATGACTGTTTTACCCACTCCTGCACCGCCAAAGATCCCCGTCTTCCCGCCTTTAGTGAAAGGCGCGATCAGGTCGATGACTTTCAATCCAGTCTCAAATACCTCCACATTGGTCACCTGTTCATCAAAGGCCGGTGCGGCACGATGGATGGGGTAGAATTGGTCCGCCCCGACCGGACCCCGGTTATCCACCGGTTTACCAAGAACATTGAAAATCCTGCCCAGTGTCTTTAAACCCACTGGCACCATGATTGGCGCGCCTGTCCGTTTCACTGGCATCCTGCGCTCCATACCGTCAGTTGAATCCATTGCCACACAGCGGACGACTCCATGCCCCAGGTCTTTCTGCACTTCCAGCGTGAGCGCTTCATTGCCCGCGCGCTGCACCTCGAGGGCTTCAAATAGCATTGGAATGTCAGTCCCATTAAAGGCAACATCCACAACGCCGCCCATGACCTGAACCACCTGACCTGTTACTTTTTCCATGAAATTTCCTCCACCAAATAATGGCAAAAAACTAGCTATGATTTTGATAACGCTTCAGCGCCACCAGCTATATCCAACATATCATTGGTAATGCTTTGCTGGCGGGCTTTGTTGTAGTCAAGTTGTAATGCACCGCTTAATTCAACCGCATTGTCCGTCGCACTGCGCATGGCTACCATGCGGGCTGCGTGTTCGCTAGCAATCGATTCCATGATTGCCTGGTAAACCTGCAATGCTGTAAAACGTGGAATGATCTGGTCCAGTAACTCGCCCATGTCTGGTTCATAGGTGAAAGCAGCCTGGATTTTGTTTGTTCCCAACCCATGCATCACCTGTTTTTCCGCGTCCATTTCAAATGGCAGCAAGCGTTTGACCACCGGTTTTTGCTGGATCATATTCACAAAATCTGTATAAGCGAGATAGACCTCATCATACTTCCCATTTAGAAAATCATTCACGGCAAGTTTTCCGATGCTGGAAACGTCCGCGAAGGTTGGTGCTGCGGGCAGGTTGCTAAAATCCGCAATCACATCTTTTCGTCGTCTCATCAGCAAGTCCCGGCCTTTACGCCCGACTGCAATATAGCTTACAGGTAAAGGGTAATTCTTGAAATGTAACAGTGTGTGCCTGAATACATTGGAATTGTAGGCACCAGCCAGACCGCGATCACCGGTGACCAGAATAACCAGGACATTCTTGACCTTCTCCCGTTCTTTTAATAATGGATGTAGAGCGTTGTGGCCTGGTTGTTCCGAAAGGTGCACCAGCACCTTCCAGGCCTGTTCGGTGTAAGCGCGGGTGGCAGTCACTACCTGCACAGCTTTGCGTACTTTACTGGCAGAAACGGCCTGCAAAGCCCGCGTAACTTGGGCGATATTCTTGACGCTCCGTATCCGAAGCCGCATTTCTCTGGCAGAAGGCATAATCTACCTGTTACTCCACCCAGGACGAATTGAAAGTCTGGAGTGCTTGTTTTAGTTTGTCGGCTGTTTCCGTGGTGATCTGCTTCTTCTCAGCAATGTCCTTTGTGATATCCGGGAATGATGTGTCCATATACTTCAGCATTGCGGTTTCCCAGCTACGGACTTTTTCAACCGGAATTGCATCGGTATAACCATTGGTCGCCGCAAACAGAGAGATCACCATGTTTGCCAGCGACATAGGTTCATATTGCCGTTGTTTCAGCATTTCTTGTAAGCGCTGGCCGCGGCTTAACTGCATCTGGGTAATCTTATCCAGGTCTGAACCGAACTGGGCAAAGGCTGCCAGTTCGCGATATGCAGCCATATCCATTCTTAGCCGTGCTGCCACCTGTTTGATCGCTTTAGTCTGGGCATTTCCACCTACGCGTGAGACTGATATACCCACATTGATTGCCGGACGGATACCCGCATTGAATAAATTTGACTCAAGATAGATCTGTCCATCCGTGATGGAGATGACATTGGTCGGAATATAAGCAGATACATCGCCCAGCAGGGTTTCGATGATCGGTAAAGCGGTTAGAGAACCACCGGTACCAGCCATGGGTACAACTTTGTAATCTGAGATGTCTTTAATGGTTTTTAATTCTTCTTCCGCCAGTTGCTTTGAAAGCGGCCCTTTATAGACATGACCCTGATATGCATCTTCTTTTGAAGCAAATCCTTTGTCGAATTGAGTTGGCACAATGGCATAATCAATGGCCATGCGCGCAGCTCTTTCCAGCAAACGGGAATGCAGGTAAAACACATCCCCAGGATAAGCTTCACGGCCAGGCGGTCTGCGCAGCAATAATGAAACCTGGCGGTAAGCCCATGCGTGTTTGGATAGATCATCATAAACAACCAGTGCATCACGGCCGGCTTCCATAAACTCTTCGCCTATTGCGCAGCCTGCATAAGGTGCAATATACTGCATGGCTGCTGGTTCATCTGCTGAGGCCATCACTACGATAGTGTGGTCCATTGCACCGGACTGCTCTAAAAGCGCAATGGTACGGGCTACTGCTGCTTTTTTCTGCCCGATGGCCACATAAATGCAGATCATGTCGGCACCTTTTTGATTGATGATTGTATCAATCGCCAATGCTGTCTTACCTGTTTGACGATCACCAATTATCAGTTCCCGTTGCCCGCGGCCAATGGGGATCATTGAGTCAATGGCTTTTATACCAGTTTGAACAGGGGTATCCACGTCTTGACGATCTATCACGCCTGGAGCAATGCGTTCGATTGGCCGATAGGTGGTAGCAGCAATAGCTCCCTTGCCATCGATTGGCTGCCCAAGTGCGTTAATCACCCGGCCTATCAGTTTATTTCCAACCGGCACTGAAGCAATCCTTCCGGTAGTACTTACCAGCATCCCTTCGTTTATCCCTTGATAATCACCAAGAATGATGACGCCAACGCTATCTTTCTCGAGGTTGAAAGCGATACCCTGGATCCCATTGGTAAACTGTACCAGTTCCTGAGATTTTACTTTCGTCAGTCCCGCAACTTTTGCAATACCATCACCACATTCCAGCACTGTTCCAACATCTTTGACTTCAATTTGTGGTTGAAATGTCTCTATTTTTTGTTGCAGCTCTGTGGTAACCTGTTTGATCAGATCAGTCATTGATCCTCCAACCCTTTAATAATGATTACTGGTAATAGAATAAAAATCTTGAATATGATACCTGAAACATATTCTATTGTCTAGTTTCACATCTGTTATTTGGAAAAATAATTCAGCGCTGCCCGCAACCTGGGCTCAAGCGCATCTTCAGTTCCAGTTGGAATAGCCTGGATTGCCGCCTGACTCTCCACAATACTATACCCAAGCCCGGTTAGCGCTGTAAAAATCTCGGTATCGAGGTTGCTCAAAGCTGCCAACTTTTCTAACGGATGGATTGACCCAACTTTGTCCTCAAGGTGAAGCAATATCTTTTGAGCTGTCTTCTTACCGATACCAGGCACCCTGCAGAAAACGTCTGCCTGCCCACTTCCAACAGCCTGCCGGATGGCATCCAGTGATAAAGTAGATATAACAGCCAACGCTGTCCGGGGACCTATGCCATCTACTCCAAGCAAGATTACATAAAAATCTCGCTCTTCGCGTCGATCGAAGCCATATAATGTTAAGGCATCTTCACGTACCACCAGATGTGTGTGTAGCAGTGCCATTTCTCCAGTCTTAACCGATTCCTTCACTGAAGCAGGAACGAACACTTTCAAGCCCAACCCACCCAGGTTGACCACCAGGTTGTCTGTGTTGATCTCTAAGACTTCTCCCTGTAGAGTAGCTATCATTTGCTTATTCCTTCCTGCCTCCATGCTCGCGATGCTGGTTTAGAATCTCATATAAGATAATCCCAGTTGCCATCGCTACGTTTAACGAGTCGCTTCGGCCCATCATGGGAATAGACACCAGTTGGTCACAGGCTTGCATCTCCTGGTCTGATAAACCCTGGCGCTCACTTCCCATCAATAATATCATTTGTTTTGGGTAAATTGCGCTGTGATAATCTGTTGCTGCTGCACCAGCCGCACCCACCGTGTGAATTTGCTCATGAGATTTCCATAGAATAAAATCATTCAAACTGCACTTCACCAGCCTGATATTAAATAGAGCGCCCATACTCGCCCGAATGGAAGTTGGATCATACGGATCAGTGCAATTATCTAGTAAAATGACGGTTCTTGCGCCGGCTGAATCCGCTGTGCGTAGGATGGTACCCAGATTGCCGGGGTCCGCAATTTCATCCAGAGCGATGATTATCCCCATACCTTCCAGGTCAATCTCATCTAACTCAAACCATCTTTGCTGGATCACCGCAGCCAATCCTTGCGGCCCATCTTTCCCAGAAAGGTACCTGAATACATGCTCGCTTACCGACAGGGTTTTATCAAGGTATTTTTGCGAGAAATGTTCCACCAGCTTTCTTCCTGCCTGGCTGGTAAGTAGTGCATCGCAATAAACCAGCCATTTGAAATCAACGCCAAGTTCAAAGGCTTCTATGGCTATGCGCAATCCTTCAATGAATGCCAGCCCGGTTTCATCCCTCCCCTTACGGATATGCAACCTGCGAACCTCTTTGATCCGAGGGTTGGCTGTACTGGTAACTTCGATCACCTAATCTCCCCGGTTAGCTGAGTATAACGTTGATGGTGATGATGGCAGATCGCCACAGCTAGCGCATCCGCGGCATCATCAGGTTTTGGCAACATATCCATATTAAGCAATATTTTGACCATCTCCTGCACCTGCTTCTTCTCAGCATTCCCATACCCTGTCACGGCCTGTTTCACCTCCAGCGGGGTGTATTCTCCGATTGACAACCCCGCCTGGGCGAAGCATAATACCACCACCCCGCGTGCCTGTCCGACTGACATTGCAGTTGTAACGTTCTTATAAAAGAACAACTTCTCCACTGCCGCGGCTTGTGGCTGGTGAAGACGAATGATCTTATTAAGTTCCTCAAAAATAGTGAGAAGTCTTTTTTCTAAAGGAATCCCAGCTGGTGTCAGTATCGTCCCATAGCTAACCGTTGCCAGCTCTCCGCCGGAGCCATCCTCCACCACGCCATATCCAGTGGTTGCAGTTCCAGGATCAATTCCTAGAATGCGCATGGGGTTATTCAGATTCTAATGCGGCTATGACTCCGTCCGTCATCTTCAGGTTATTAAAAACATTGACCACATCATCCAACTCTTCCAGTGCGTCAATCGTCTTCATCACCTGGACTGCCTTTTCAGGTTCAATCTCGACATCCTGGGTGGGGAGCATGCGAATGCCCGCTTCATCCGGGAAGACTTTAATGGCGTGCAGCCTATCGGAGATATTCTTATATTGCTCCACCGGCGCGATGATCTCAGCTGTGCCATCTTCCATATTTACATCATCAGCACCGCCTTCTAATGCCAGTTCGAAGATCTTATCTTCTTCCAACCCTTCCAGTGAGAATGAAAAGCAAGCTGCCTTCTTAAACTGCCAGCCAACCGAACCAGCTTCTGCCATGCTGCCACCACCTCTGGAGAGAAGATGCCGAATCTCCGCGACAGTCCGATTACGATTATCTGTGACACATTCCATCATCACTGCCACGCCATGCCCCGCGTAACCTTCATAATACAACTGTTCCATGGCCACGCCATCTTTACCTTCGCCTGTACCCTTTTTAATAGCCCGGTCAATATTTTCCTTCGGCATGTTTTGAGCACGGGCACGTTCGATGGCCATTGCCAGCCGGATATTCATACCCGGATCACCGCCGCCTTCGCGAGCTGCCATGACAACTTCACGAGCCAGTCGGGTGAAGATGGCGCCTTTTTTCGCATCGGCTGCGCCTTTTTTTCGCCGGATTGTTGCCCAATGTGAATGACCAGACATTCAGAGACTCCTCAAACCTGTATGGATTTATTCCGGATAGTATTATACCATTGATAAAATTGGAGTCTAACTCAACTCGACTCAACTCGAAGATTGCAAGTATCAGGTATACTGTCTTTGATAAAGTTCAAAACAATGAAAAGGCTTACTGCAATCTTTCATCAATTCAAAGAAATCACTCCAATATTCCTCACCTTGATGCTCCTGGCTGGAGAAGCACAGCAATATTCTACAATTATCCCTCAAACAGGAAATCCTCCTAAGCGAGAGAGCCACTTCTCATCTCCCCAAATGTCACGCGCGGAATTCATCCGGAGTGTATCCAATGGCGATCCTTTTTCATTGACCAGATTATGGCTGCCTGGAATTGCCGGTCTTAATGTTGAATCTCAGCCAGCTGGTGAATACTCATATATTACTGAACTGCCCACTACGGTCAATCGTTTTCAACTGGCTGATTCATATGGTTCAATTGGGTTGCTGGCACACGCCCATCATGCCGGAGCATATTTCCATCAGTTGGTGAATGAGCAAAGCATCACTTTGATCTATGGAAACGGAACAACTGTGGATTATCTCATTCAGGATATTCTCGAATATCGGGCAACCGATCCATTGGATCCATTTACCGATTTTATGGACAGCGGTGACACACGGGTCATTCAGAAGGATTTGTTTTCCAGTATTTATTCCAAACCCGGCTGGTTAATTTTGCAAACTTGTATCATCAGGGGCAGCGAAAATATGTGGGGGCGAAAATTTATTATCGCTGAACCAGTTCGCCATTAAATTCCCCAGTAACCCAACCCGATAGAACCTTTTACAACCGGAGTGATCAATTCTCCAATCCCCTCAATGCTGACTCGAACTACATCTCCATCCGCCAATGTCCCAACGCCCGCAGGTGTGCCAGTTAAGATAACATCTCCCGACTCCAGTGTCATGATGGATGAAATAAATGCCACCAATTGATGTGGAGAAAATGTCATATCCCGCGTGGATGCCATCTGGCGTAATTGTCCATTGATGTGTGTGGTAATCAATGCATCAAATGGATTGAAATCCGTCTCAATCCATGGACCCAGTGGGCAGAATGTGTCAAACCCTTTCGCGCGTGTCCACTGCCCATCAGCTTGCTGTATATCACGTGCTGTTACATCGATCGCGATGGAAAATCCCAAAATATGCTCTCTGACTTGGTCGGTGGGGATCCAACGTCCCTGTTTACCAATTACTATCGCCAGTTCGCCTTCATATTCCACCTGATTGGATTGCGGTGGCAATTCTATCGGCTTCCCCGGTCCAATCACCGCTGTGGGCGGTTTCATGAATAGGATTGGGGTCTTTGGCGATTCGGATTTCATTTCTACAGCATGTTCTGGGAAGTTCTTCCCGACACACACTATCTTGCCAGGTATGACCGGCGCTAACAGTTGTACCCTTTCTAGTGGATATTCCGCTTGCAGGCGTTGGTATCCACAGAATGGTGAACCATCCATGCGCCCAATGACATTATCTTGCTTCCATCCATATTGTGGTGCCAGCTCCCTGGTTTGAAACCTGACAATCTGCATAGGTTTACCTTGATCCTCTCGTCAGGTTAATTATTCCATGAAACCATGTTTTTGGGTTATAATTTCATCTCTCGGGCGGGTAGCTCAGTTGGTTAGAGCACATCTCTTACACAGATGTGGTCGCAGGTTCGAGTCCTGTTCCGCCCACTAAAATAAATCGTTCCGTATACAAAGGAACGATTTTTCGATTCTAATTGAAGATCCTATTTACTACGGTCCAGATAATCCTGCCACAAGATCGCCAGTTTTTGTTCGGTCGTCAGCTCATCTGCAGGATCAGGCGTAGTGTCGCCATCACCAGGTGTTGTTGGATCGGGAGGTGTGGTTGGAGTAGTCGTCACAGGAACAATCTCACGCGTCCAAATGCTTTGAAAGAGGGTTTTTCGGATATCCATACTCCCCTCAAGGCCAGGGCCATATTTCTTATCCGGGTCCCAGCAGTACCACATATGCGCATTGATATCTGTCTGCATCAAGGAGGTGTAATACTCGTTGACTGCTTTTGGTTTGAATCTATAAGTGCCTATGCCATAAAAATAGACTACTGGTATATAATTTTGCACATTGAGGTTGTTCCAAAACAAATATGACCTCACCAACCCAGTATATGGCCTCTCTTCTGGATTCCAGAACACATTCCCGAGAGTAAAGTTGGACCGAGAAATGAATTCTTTAAGTATTCCCACCGGCACTGAAGAATCCCCCCAGAATCCAATTTGCATTCCGCAAGCTTTGATTGCTTCCATATATACAATGGCACTATTAACTGTCCGCTTGGTGTAGTCAGAGGTAATACGAACAATAATGCCGCCAAGGGCGCTTCGGTCAGTTAAATAGGCAAACCTCTTTAAGAACAGCTTGGCTTCCGTGGCTGGGTCGGACCCAATGATGTTATTGACCAGGAATATCTTCACACCGGGAGTTTTGGAATATTTCAGGAGCTTATTGATATTGTAATATTCTGGCCTGCCCGTTTTACGCATGGTGGCTGCATCCATCGCGTTTGCTTTCGCCAATCCGTTCATAAACTCCAGGGCGATCCAATTGCAGTTAATTTTCTTGCCTTCTGGGTTGTCCTGATCGCCGATGGCATATTTGGGGATCGATATGATGTCACCATTTCTGGCATTCATCATGTTGCGAAGGTAAATTCCATTCTTTTCGGGAATCATAGTTGCTCCTGAGAACAGTCAAGATTACGTGCAAATCATAAGTGCTGAAAAATACTGTGATTTGCACAGACTCTATGTTGCAACTATTCTGCCAATTAATTTATAACAGTGAGGACAGCTTGCAGCCATCCACTTATTAATGTGTATTATTTATTATTGAAAGATGAAATGCATCAGGCGCATATTGGCTCCATCGCTCACCCAAACATTTCCCTGGTTATCAATCGCAATTCCAGAAGCCAATCCAAAACCATCCGTCTCCGGGCTATATTCTCCCCAGGAGCGGAAAATGCTGCCGTCCGGGTTAAATTCCAATACTCGATACCCTTCCGGGTCCACCACATAGATATGTCCATTGTTATCCACCGAGACGAATGGTTTATTCTCCAATGATTGGCCATCCCAGGCGGTAACATCCCAGCTATTCACCACCGAGAAAAGATTGGCCGACTCATCCGCCGCAAAAACCTGGATGCGCTGATTCCACGTATCCGCCACATAAATTTTGCCATCCCGATCACCCCACACCCCGACTGGCTCATCAAACTGACCCGGCTCTAGTCCATAGCTGCCAAATTGTGTAATATAGGCGCCAGTGGCGTCAAATACAACAATCCGCTTATTTCCTGTATCCGCAACATATACACGATTCAGATTGTCCACAAAAATTCCGCGTGGACCCCAGAAGGCATCCGGTTTCTCAGCCTGGCCAAAGTAACCCCACATAGTAATGAAGTTGCCCTGTGCGTCAAATTTTTGCACCCGGTGGTTCCAGGTGTCGGTTACATAGACAGATCCATCCAGCCCAACTGCCACGCCCCAGGGTTCATTAAATGTCCCTCCAGCTGCTGCGCCTTGCGCTGTGTCCGCGAAGCTGCCCCAGGCTCCTAACACACTTCCATCCGCTGCCAGGTGCTGAATCCGGTGATTACGCGAATCCGCGACATACAGACTGTCATCTTTAGCTACCGCCACCGCCCTGGGTGCATCAAATAACCCGGGTTCTTTCCCCGGACCTCCAATTACAATGTCCGGTTTAAAAACAGTTTTAACAGACTCATAAGGATCTATTTCTTCCACCACAACCGCTGGTGCAAGCCCCAGATTCCAGATTTTCGATGCGATATCTTTATTAATATAAAGTTTCAATCGTTCAGCTGGCTCCCAGGTTTCCGTGGTTAGCATATTGTTTCCGGTGGCCTCTGCATAGAGTCTGTAGTCATGGTTCAGCCAGATGTCAAATATACCTGCGCGAATCTTGGGATCAGTGATCGCGTTCTTGATTCGCTCCCAGGTGAGGTTGTAATAATCCTGATTCGGCCACCACAGGCGCATATATTCAAAGCTGTAAAAGTTTTTTTCCAGAATTGGTTCTACTTTGGAATAGTTGGGGTTGCCAACAATGACGATCGATGCATCCCGTAGAGTTTTCGAAGGTTGCTCGCCAAAGTAATCCAGATTGGGGTAATCCCTGAAATACCACCAGTATGGATACAGAGAAGAGTTATCATAAGCGACTTTCAGGTTCTTTCCGCCCGCTATCCGTTCTGAAATCTCTTCAACCTGCTCTAAAACATCCTTGGGACCACGAGCTGCATGCGCGTAAACCAGGTATTCTTTGGCTGTGTCATAATTTATATAATTCGCCATGTAGGCAGACCGGCTGGTAAGGATCACCAGGGCTGTTAATATGATCACCCCAAAAAGCTGTCCGTACTGAAATTCCCTCCACCGAACCACCATATAGTATAGACCCCATAGAGATGCGAACAGGAACAATATTGCGAAGATGAACGCTGTGGTGGCGGAAAGCTGCTCCATCGTCTTCCCGGAAAATGGTGCTGTTGGAGACATAATAGCAGCACCTGCCCTGGCAGCCGCTACAGCCAGCAGTATGAGCAGGGAAACGACCATCGCTCCTCTTGTTGAAACAACTTGAGCCCAGTTGATTTTTTCAACGAACATGCCAAAGGATACGCCTGCCAGCAAGATCATCGGCCAGGCGATGTGGACGGTCAGCCAAGGCATTCTCTCGCCAGCGTATGTATATGCGCCGAGAGCTGTAACCACCCAAAAAATTAATATCGCCAGGATAAATAGGGGAGTAATGGGTTGATGTTGTTGAAAACCACCGGTTTCCATATTGTCTTCAGCCTGGATTTCGATCTTATCGGGCTGGTTAACCATCTTCTTGATGGCATAAAAGACCCCTAATAAACTGCCAATGGCTGGCAGATACTCGTACATGGGAATTTGTACCAGCGCGTAGTAATAGAGCGGTTGGCTCCCTCGCTGAACTGCTTGTTGATCCAGCCAGTAACCCAGTGAACCAATGATTCCGGTAAAGAATCCCTGCCCATTTGTGAAAATAGTTGTGTAGAGGACAATGTAGATCCCATAAAATAGCGCTGCAGATTTTAACCAGGTTGCAGGTCTCCACCACATACCAATCAACGTGGAAAGACTAAACACTACCCCAAGGACAATCCCAGTCCGCAGCATTCCTTCGGATGAGTAATCCAATGGATTCCAGCCCATTAGTTTAACCGGTAAGGCACTTAACTGCGGCAGGACCAAGGTTCCCACCAGGAAGAGAAGGTCAAAGCTGCGTTCCTGGCGGATGGCAGTTAACCCCAGCCCGCGGATCAACTGGTAGGCAGCAAAACCAATCCCCACCAGGGCAAGACCGATCAGGATAAAGGGCAGAGATGCATAGATAAATGGTTTGGTGACCGTTGCAACAATTGCAGCATCCACCCCCTGAGCGGTGTTATCTCCCAACAGGAGCAACCCCAGCGAAAAGATGATCAACATACCCGCAATTAACAGGCTAAACAGAAAAGAATTTTTCCGGTGCTCCTCGTTCCATGCACGGGTATACAATCTCTGGATAAACATGAAAAGCAGAAATAACAACAGCTGGGCAGTATATATGAAAGCTGTTTCTTTGGTTGCAAACTGGAGAGAAAATACTCCCGCAAGGATGAATAAAAACAGGTTTTCGCCCTCTTCGAGGTATCGCAAAACGGCATAGATTGTGATCACCCCCCACAATGCGACGAAAGCCTCATTGCGAGTATAGCGCCCATAGAACAGCATGAATGGTGATATCAGCATGAATAGGCCAGCCAGCAAAGCACCCACTCTTCCAAAATATCTGCGGAATTTCCAGGTCATCATCACCGTGGCAATCGAGAACAGGGCGGCAGGTATGCGGGAAGTAAAATCGTTATCCCCCAGCAGGGTATAACTGAGCGCCACCAAATGGAATTGCATAGGTCCGTGGGTCACTGGGTCATGACGGTAGCCCTGCCCGGTATACAATTCCCACGAAGGTCGCACATGGTTCACTTCATCGTGGCTCATTACACGTTCACCCAGGATGGCAAAGCGGCTGATTATGGCCAGAATGATAATCGCGAGGAAGATCGCTTTTTCCACAGTGAGATTTGCTAAAGGTGATGGAATTTTATGGTCTAGCCAGGAAGCATTTTTGTTTTCAGAGGTTTCAATCATATGTCATCTCTACGCTGGTTTTTGGATTTCATCTATTTTATCCCACACAGCACAATGCCGCAAAGACTCAAGATGTTATTATCAATAAAAAGATATCCAACTTATATCATTATACAAATGAAATCATCAGTAACTCGCCCTCACAAACCAGAATTACCCATAACCGTCATTTCATTTTCTGCGACAATTTAAATTGACATAAAACCCAAGCCAATCTAAACTTATTTCATGCTTGCACGAGTATTTTCCTGCGCAGTTATCGGCTTGGACGGGGTTATCGTTGAAGTCGAAGTGGATACCGGCGGCGGCAATGGCTTGCCTGCTGTAGTCATTGTCGGTCTGCCGGATGCCTCTGTCCAGGAGAGTAGAGAGCGCGTGCTGTCTGCCATCAAAAATTCCGGCCTGTTTTATCCCCGCAAACGTATCACGGTAAATTTAGCACCAGCGTCCGTCCGCAAGGAAGGTCCCGCCTATGATTTACCCATCGCTCTGGGTGTGATCATCGCTGCAGATGAACTGGACGGTCACTGCCTGAATAGCACAGTAGTTTTGGGTGAACTCTCGCTGGATGGAGCGGTACGCCACGTACGTGGCGTCCTGCCCATGGTGGCTGTCGCCCGCCGCGAAGGCTACCGCCAGGTAATCGTCCCATTTGTAGACGCTCCCGAAGCCGCACTTATCCCGGATATGGAAGTAATTCCGGTCAATAACCTGAAAGAGCTCTTCCTCCATTTAAAGAACATCAAACCCCTTAAACCGTTCCCGCCGGTCAACCCGGAAGACCTGCCCGTGCAGGTGCAAACTGATTTTCGGGAGATCAAAGGTCAGGAACATGTGAAACGCGCGCTCGAGGTGGCGGCATCCGGCGGCCATAATGTGCTGATGATCGGCCCGCCTGGTGTAGGCAAGACCTTACTTGCTCGCGCTTTACCAGCCATTTTACCTAAAATGACCATCGAAGAAGCGTTGGATGTGACTCAGGTATATTCAGTGGCCGACCAGCTCCCGCCGGATGTGCCACTCATTCGTAATCGCCCATTTCGTGCTCCGCATCACACCATCTCGCATGCCGGTCTGGTTGGCGGCGGTAACTGGCCGCATCCGGGCGAGGTATCATTGGCACACCGGGGTGTGCTTTTCCTGGATGAACTGCCGGAATTCGGTACCCGTGTGCTGGATGTACTTCGCCAACCAATTGAAGACAAGGTGGTCACCATCAGCCGCGCGCAGGGGTCGCTCACCTTTCCTGCCAATTGCCAATTGATTGCAGCAATGAATCCGTGCCCCTGCGGCTACTATGGAGACCCTGTCCGCGCGTGCACCTGTTCCAATAGCACAGTTTCCAAATATCAGAAACGTGTTTCAGGTCCATTGCTGGATCGGATTGATATCCATATTCAAGTCCCACGCGTGGAATTTGAAAAGTTGAACGATGATCGGCTGGGGGAATCCAGCAGCGTAATTCAGACCCGGGTGGAAGCCGCCCGCCAAGTTCAACGGGATCGATTTATGGTGGAAGGTAAACCAACCCGGCATGCCTCGCTGTGCAATGCAGATATGACCACTGGAGAAGTTCGCAAATATTGCACCCTGGACGAAACCGGCAGGGGGCTGATGAAATCGGCCACCAATCAATTACAACTCACAGCGCGCTCATACCACCGTATTCTGAAACTTGCCCGGACTATCGCAGACCTGGCTTCTGCAGTTGATATCCAGCCGGTACATCTCGCGGAAGCACTGCAATATCGTCCCAGGATTGATTATTTATAATTCTCAGGATACAACTGTCACAGGACTCTTCATACAACGATATGAAATTACTGGAATTGGCAGGGCTACATTGGATACCTTATAAATAACCTCTATCCAACTGACGATGAATTTATTCGTGTGGATTCAGCCAGTATAATCATATCCCACACCCCGGTATTCAGCAGGTATTGTCAGACTTTGAAATAATATACTAACTCGCAGAAAGATGGTCTCGTGGCTGATCCTACCACCCCTCAAAAATATCAACACTCTCTAGGCTCATTTGAGTTAGAGTCTCCCCTCAAGAAGCTCCGCTGGTCAAGCTCCAGCACACTATTCCTTAGCGTGATACTTTCGGTTATAGCCCTGGTCATCATCGTGTGGTGGCCACTGGTGGAAGATTATGCCCGCTACTTCGATTCGCGCTTCCCACTTTGGATGCAGATCGATTGGCTGCTGGTGGGTATCTTTCTTTTTATGTCGATTCTCATCACCATCGGTGCGGATCTCCGTAAAGATGCGATTCTGGTTGTGGTCGGTTTGATTGGCGGTTTCTTGATCGAATCATGGGGAACGCACACGGGGCTGTGGGCATATTACACCGGCGAAAAACCGCCCCTGTGGATCCTGCCAGCCTGGCCCATTGCCGCACTGGCGATCGAACGTATGGCAAGGCTAGCAGGTATCATCCGTCTACGTATTTCTGAACAGCTGGAGAAGGCATTATATACCCTGGTTTTCGGGGGATTTATAATTTATATGTTGGCTTTCATCCGGCCAACCTTAGCCCATCCATTCACAATTCTAGCCTTTGCCGGGGTAATGATTGTCAGCCTATCATCGGGCAATCGACGATATGACTTGGTTACATTTATTTCCGGAGCTGCGTTGGGTTACTTCCTGGAAACCTGGGGTACCACCAGGGAATGCTGGACCTATTACACCCTGCAAAAACCACCATTTTTCGCCATCCTGGCACACGGACTCGCCTCGGTCGCTTTCTGGCGATTGACTAAACTGGGTGAAAGTATATTGAAAGTTCTGGTTCTAAAAGTATTAAACCGACAGTACAACAATCCCGCCCACAGATAATAGTATCCCGATCATTATTTTGGCTGTTATTGGTTCCCCGGCAAAAATCATGCCCATTAATGCTCCGAACAAGGGGGCTGTGAAAGCGATGGGCATAACCTGGGTAAGCGGAGCCCCTTTTAAAGCTGTATAGAAACACAACCTCCCCACAGCTCCGGCTATCACCCCGCCTCCTATGACCATATAAAACAACGCTTTCGTCCCTGCCTGAGGTATCATCTTCCACTGCGGGTAGCTGACCACAGCCAATATGATGAGCGCATTAAAGGTGCGAATGGTAATGCCCATCTGTGGAGACAGGTTGCCCAGGTGCAACCCTTTTTTCTCAAAATAACCCCCCACCCCCCAGGCAATGGCAGTCAAGAGTGCGAAAAGTTGCGGTTTCATTTAACCTCCGGGTATTTCAATTTTGTTTCCATTATATACAAGAAGGTCAGATTGACCTACGCCTGGATCGCTTATTGAGGGGGCATCTAAATGAGGCTCGTGCTACATCCAGGGAATTCCACTCACACGTCAGGGGAAGATGGAGGATTATACACAAATAATGTTTTGTTGAAAAAAACACTTGAATTTTGCATATTAAGTGGTTATAATGTGGACATAAATGGATTAATGTGGGTTAAAGTGGAACGCCGGTGCACCCCGGCGTTCTATCATAAATAGGAAGATAGAACATATGTTCCTTGGACAGTATGCGCACAGCTTTGATGAAAAAGGAAGACTGACTATCCCGGTAAAGTACCGTGACTTACTAATCGGCAGCGCTTACCTTACCCAGGGTTTTGATCGCAATCTCATGGTATGGACATCGGCTTCTTTTAAGGTGGTCTACGACCAGATCAACGATCTCAGTATCACTGACCCCGATGCCCGCCTGCTCAAGCGGCTTATCTTTTCCAATGCTGTCCAGGTGGAACTTGACAAGCTGGGTAGAATCCTGGTGCCGCAATACCTGCGCGACATGGTTGACCTGCAAAGCAGCGCGTTGGTTGTTGGTAACGGTGACTACTTTGAAATCTGGGCTGACCAGAACTGGCAAAATCAACAAAATCAGATGCAAGATAGCGACTCGATAGCCAATCGGTTTACAGGCTTATCACTAAGGACAAAATGAGCATGGATCAGGTGCTTGGAACAACCCCCGCTCCGCACCTGCCGGTACTTTACCATGAAGTCTTAAAGACCCTCAATCCGGTTCATAGTCGCCATTATGTGGATGGCACCCTTGGCGCGGGCGGACACGCCCGTGGTCTGTTAGAATACAGCGCTCCAGATGGACAGCTCTTGGGAATGGACCTCGACCCAGCAGCCCTCAAACTGGCAAGCGCGAATCTTACCCAGTTTTCAGAACGCTGCCACCTGGTTCAGGCATCCTACACCGAAATGCAGCGAGAGGTGAGATTATTGGGATGGAAATCGGTCAATGGCATCCTGCTCGATCTTGGAATTTCATCCATGCAGGTGGATAATCCCGCAAGAGGTTTCTCTTTCCGTTCCGATGCTCCCCTGGATATGCGCTTTAATCCGGAGGTGGGCGTCACAGCCGCGGACCTGGTCAACCAGTCCACAGAAGAAGAGCTTTTGCAAATCCTATGGGAGTATGGTGAAGAACAGCAGGCCAGGCGGATCGTACGCAGCATTCTAATAGCCAGGCCACTCCACACCACCGGTCAACTTGCCAGCCTGATCGAGGACGCTGTTGGTAAAAGCAGGCGCGGAATCCACCCCGCCACCCGCACATTCCAAGCCCTCAGGATAGTGGTGAATAATGAGTTGGAGAATATCAAAGTAGTGCTTCCAGATGCCATCCAATTGCTGTCCCCTGGAGGTCGGCTGGCAGTCATTACTTTTCACTCTCTTGAAGACCGGATAGTAAAACATTACTTTCAGAGAGAAAGCAAAGATTGCCTGTGTCCACCTGGAGTACCAGTCTGTCAATGTGGACACCAGGCATCGTTGAAAATCATCAAACCAGCGTTCATCCAGGCAGGTGAGCTGGAAATTAAAAGCAACCCACGATCACGAAGCGCCAGGCTCCGGGTTGCTGAGAAATTAGTTCTGGCATGACTTATGCAAGGTAAACCGGTTACGAATATGAAAAAAGGATGGTCTCAGGCTTATAAAATCGTTCCATGGCGCGGCCAGTTACAATGGCTGGGTATCATGACGGTCGCCTTGGTTGCGGTATCGCTCGTGGCTTGGGTTTACCTGAGCGTCTCGTCCAAAGCCAGCATCGCCGGTCGCGAATTGCAGTTCTATCAGAATAAAAAATCCAACGCAATTGAATCTATTGCCCAGCTTGAAACTGATCTCGCACTGGTAACATCTTCCACCGAAATGAGCCTGCGCGCGAAGAAACTGGGTTTCAAACAAGTCGGGCCAAGTAGATTTACTTATATGGTAATTCCCGGTTACGGCGGTAAACCTGCTGCGGAATTAGCCCCGTATACATTAACAAGGACTCAAAATGAAGTGATCACACCTGGTTTCACCCAGTCTATTTGGGACTGGATGTACGGCAGTTTCGTTCAACCCGCGTCTGAATATTAAAGGTTTGAAATGAAAGTACCTCATTATCAACGCTACCTGATCATTGGCATCTTGCTATCCCTTATAGGGGTAATGGTCTTTGCGCAAATGGTACATATTCAGACCAGTGTACACGCCAAAGCTGTTACGGAATATGGGGAAACCTGGGCCTATGTACCTCAAACTATTTTCCCGGAGCGCGGGAAGATCTATGATCGCCAGGGCAGTTTGCTGGTTGGGAATCAACTGCTCTACGAGATTGGCGTCAACCTGGTGGATGTGACCGACCCAGAAACAATTGCCCGGGCGCTTGAATCAATCCTCGGATTGGATTACAGCACAACCCTGGAACAAGTCAGCATCATTTCCTCAGCTTCTTCTTCATATATTATCCTGACTGATTTTGTATCAAGTTCCAAAGCAGGTGAAATCAAACAATTGATGGAAACCTACGGTCGCATGGCTAAAGATCCAAAATATGCCAATCAGCTCCCCCCTAGTTTAGATGGCATCATCCTGACTGCTCATTTGCAGCGCAGCTACCCCGAAGGCTCCCTGGCTTCCAACATCCTGGGTTTTTACACTCTTAAGACCAGCGATATCAGTAAAACTGCTGATCGACACGAAATCAGAGTCGGATATGGTTTTTATGGGGTGGAGCAGAACTACAATGATTTGCTCGCCGGCACACCAATGGATGTACGCATTCCTCTCGACCCCAATCACGTAGATGAGATTCCCGACCTTCCTCCGGGCAGTGATCTGATCTTGACCATTGATCGCGAGGTTCAATCCAGCATGGAAAGGGTGATTGATAAACACGTTAAAAGCTCAGGAGCAGAGTCTGGAACTCTGATCGTTTTAGACCCAAAAACCGGTGAAGTCTTAGCCATGGCCACCTCTCCACGCCTGGATCCTAACAGGTACTGGGAGATAGAGAACTTGTTTAAAAACCGTGTTTTCTATAACCGGGCAGTCTCCACAACCTACGAACCTGGTTCAGTTTTCAAAGTCATCACCATGGCCAGCGCAATGGATGCGGGAGTCATTACACCTGAAACTCCATTCCTAGATACGGGAGCCTTTGAAATAGGTGGTTATGTCATTCGTAACTGGGATGGCAATGCCTGGGGTGAGCAAAACATGATTGGTTGCATGCAGCACTCGCTGAATGTGTGTCTCTCCTGGGTTGCCAAACAGCTTGGCCCTAAATCTTTTTACGAATACTTGAACCGATTTGGTATCGGCCATGTGACCGGTATTGACCTTGCAAATGAGGCAACATATCCATTGCGTACCCCGGATGATGGAGTCTGGTACGATGTTGACCTGGCTACCCACTCATTTGGGCAGGGTCTGGCAGTCACTCCCATCCAGTTGGCTTCGGCCATCAGTGCCATTGCCAATGATGGGACGATAATGGCTCCCCACATCTTGAAATCCATGGTGAGCAATGGCCGGCAATATAACACTACTCCTCAAGTGCTGGCCAACCCAATCAAACCTGAGACTGCACGGACCTTGACGGATATGCTAGCCACATCCCTGGAAGAAGAATCCTCGGATGCACTGGTGGAAGGTTATCGTGTTGCCGGGAAAACAGGTACTGCTGAGATTCCAACGGAATATGGTTATTCCCTGGGGGTTACGAATGCTTCATTCGTTGGCTGGGGACCGGTGGATGACCCCAGGTTCCTAGTTTATGTCTGGCTTGAAAAACCAAAATCATCCATTTGGGGATCGATCGTGGCTTCCCCGGTATTTCGGGACGCCGTCCAGGAGCTAGTTGTGTTAATGAATATTCCTCCGGACAATCTCCGGGCGAAATTGGAGCAATAGGAGATATTGTGTTAAATTTGGCGGATGTTTTTGAAGCATTAACCGGTTACCGACCTGAGGGAGTGGATCTCGTCCTCCCTGAGGCCTGTATCGATTCCCGCCAGTGCATCGAAGGATCCATGTTCGTCGCCATCCCCGGCGAGCGGGTGGATGGGCATAACTATGTCGGCGATGCCTTCCATAAAGGTGCGAGCATCGCTCTGGTGCAAAAAGATCTCTCATCCCTTTTTCCAACAGTAAAGCTAGATACACCCTCTGGAATTACTAATGAAGTTCTTCCCAGGATTCCTTTCTGCATCCAGGTGGAAAACACAGTGTCAGCATTGCAGCAAATCGCTCGATTCTGGAGGTCGAAACTTGACCTACGCATAGTTGGTATAACTGGCAGTGTAGGTAAATCCACAACCAAGGAATTGGTGGGGGATGTGTTGAACTACAAGTACCGAACTTTGAAGAATCCAGGGAATCTGAACAATGAGATCGGATTGCCTCTTACCATCCTCAGGCTTGGCGAAGGCCATCAGCGAGCTGTATTAGAAATGGGCTTCTACGTTCCTGGCGAGATCGCATTACTCTGCCAGATTGCTCAACCTCAGGTTGGAGTGGTTACGAATATCGGTACGGTTCATGCTGAACGTGCTGGTTCACAGGATGAGATCGCGCGGGGTAAATCCGAATTGATAGCTGCTCTCCCTCCAGCTCCAATAGGAGTGGCTGTCCTTAATTATGATGATCCACGTGTCCGCGCCATGGCCAGCCTGACAAATGCAAAAATCATTTTCTATGGCCTGGATCCCGCCGCAGAACTGTGGGCTGATGGTGTGTTAGGCGAAGGATTGGATGGCATTCGCTTCAACCTGCATTATGCTGATGAAGTCTACCCGCTGCGGGTTCCGCTCATTGGCCAGCATTCCGTCCACACAGCGTTACGTGCTGCAGCTGTTGGTCTCGCTGAAGGGATGACCATGGACGAGATCATCATCGCTTTGCGTCGCAGCCATACCCAGCTAAGATTGGTGGCCGTTTACACCGAAAGCGGGGCACTCTTGTTGGATGATACCTATAATGCCTCTCCAGAATCCACCCTGGCAGCTTTGAACTTGCTTGAAGAGTTGGATGGGCGCAAAGTTGCTGTTTTGGGAGATATGCTTGAGCTTGGACAATATGAAATTGAAGGTCACGAGCTGGTGGGTGCCCGTGCAGCAGAAATCGTATCTGACCTAGTGACCATTGGTCCCCGGGGAAAGATCATTGCCCGTGCGGCTCAGGAATCAGAAATTGGTACTTGCTGCGTCCACTCTTTCGATACAGCTCTTGATTCCATCGATTACTTGCGCTCTTCACTGAAAAATGGAGATGTTGTTTTGGTCAAAGGATCACACGGGATGCGCATGGACCGCATTGTTTACGCCCTGGAGAAAGAGCATGAATGAGACTCCGATTGCCCTGACGCTGAGCGCTTTCACTTTCATCCTGGCAGTAATCTGGGGCGGCCCCTTATTGCGCATCCTGCGTTTCTTCAAAATTGGTAAGTTAATCCGTGTTGAGGAACCCAATACACATTCCACAAAGATGGGTACACCCACAATGGGCGGTGTGCTTATCATCATCCCGGTCGTTTTTGTCACCATCTTGCTCAACGCTGCCTCACTCACCGGTTTGAATATTTACGGCCGCTCCATCATCCTGCCAGCGGTTGTCATGGTTGCTTTTGCCCTGTTGGGTGCCTGTGATGATTGGGAAGGTATCCGCGGCGCAAGGCGTGGCAGCGGCATGCGTATGCGTACAAAATTCTTGTTGCAGACTATATTGGCGCTGGCTGCAGCCTTGTCACTTCAATACTTACTGAATGCCCCTCACCTACAATGGCCAGCCGCCAAGCATCCACTAGATCTGGGCATCTGGTATATCCCGGTGGCGGCTTTCATCATCGTCGCGATGTCTAATGCGGTCAATTTTACAGATGGCCTGGATGGTCTTGCTGGGCTGATTTCCGCCACTTGTTTTGCCGCCTATGGAGTGATATCCATCATGTCCGGACAGGTCTACCTTGCCCGATTCTGCTTCACTATGGTGGGCGCGATATTCGGTTTTCTCTGGTTCAATGTCCATCCGGCGCAACTCTTTATGGGCGATACCGGGTCATTGGCTATCGGCGCAACCCTCGCCTATGTTGCGCTGATGACCGGCCAGTGGCTTGCTCTTCCACTGGTAGCTATCATTCCTGTCAGTGAAGCAGTGAGTGATGTGCTTCAAATCCTATACTTCAAGATGACCGGTGGCAAACGGCTTTTCAAAATGGCTCCATTGCATCTGCACTTTGAGTTGCTTGGGTGGAGCGAAACCCAGATCGTCCAGCGCTTCTGGCTGGTGAGTCTAATGGGTGCCATGATCGGCATTGCTTTTTCGATAGTGTGATGATGATGGATTGGAAAGGGAAACGCGTATTAATTATCGGAGCTGCCCGTCAGGGTCAGGCTCTTGCGCGTTTTCTGGCTGGTCACGGCGCTACTGTCACCCTAAATGATAAACAAACCGATGAACAACTCGCCCGGGTTAAATCCTCACTCCAAGATGTGGATATTCATTGGATCAGCGGTGGCCATCCGGTAAGCGCGTTACAAAACATAGACCTGGTCTGTCTTTCAGGCGGGGTTCCATTGACCAATCCGCTGGTCGTCGAAGCCAACAAACTGGGGATTGCTATCTCCAATGACACCCAAATATTCATGGAGCATGTCCCGGCTCAAGTGATTGGCATCACGGGGTCTGCTGGTAAAACCACCACAACCACCCTGGTTGGCCGGATGGCGAAGGAAGCAGTCACAGGGAAGGTTAATGCGTGGATCGGTGGAAATATTGGCAACCCGTTGATTGCGGATGTTGATCGGATGAAGAAAGACGACCTGGTGATCATGGAGGTATCCAGTTTCCAGCTTGAACAGATGACCATTTCTCCTGCCATAGGCGCTGTGCTCAATATCACCCCAAACCACCTGGATCGGCATGGAACCATGGAAGCGTATACCGCCCTAAAAGCTCGTTTGCTGGCCTTTCAAACCCCTGAAGATATAGCCATCCTTAACCGGGATGATGCCGGCTCTTCCGGACTTGCCCCTTCATGCAAAGGCCGCATATATACATTCGGTATGGAACAGGATGGATCGACAAACCCGCAAACTTTTGTAAGCAATCACCGAATTTATTTTGCAGAGCATGGGCATGCTATCCAACTTCTGGATGTAGCTGATATCCAGTTGCGCGGCGAACACAACCTGATGAATGTCCTGGCTGCCTGCGCCATAGCGTGCGCTGCCGGTTTTGATACGCGAGCTATCCAGTGTGGCATCCAGGATTTCACCGGCGTTCCTCACCGTATGCAATTCATCCGTGATTATCATGGCGCCAAGTGGTACAACGATTCGATCGCCACCACCCCTGAAAGATCCATGGCCGCCATTCGCTCCTTCTCAGAACCCATCGTTCTGCTGGCTGGCGGAAGGGATAAGGATTTACTCTGGGTGGATTTCGCGCGGCTTGTACACCAAAGAGTGTTCCACCTGGTCTTATTTGGAGAAGCGGCAGGAAAGATTAAGACTGCCATCGACAAGGTAAACATTGGTTCCAATGTAGTAACCATAGACATGTGTGGTTCCCTGCAGGAAGCAGTCGGAATCGCAGCCAACTATGCCCGTTCCGGCTATGTGGTCCTTCTTTCACCCGGCGGCACAAGTTTTGATGAATTTCTAGATTTTGAAAAACGTGGAGAGGCGTTCTCGCAATGGGTACAGGAACTTTCGTAAGATCCACCACTCCCAGGCAGGCAGCCGGTGCAAGGATAGCGTTCAGGCCGCATATTGATGTGCCGCTGCTGCTGATTGTCCTCTCCTTGCTTGCTTATGGACTATTAATGCTCTATTCAGCTAGCTGGGATTTTGCAGTTTTGCGTGGCATGCCATCCACATCGATTTTTTTCAAACAGCTTGGTTGGGTGGCACTTGGTGGGGCAGCCGCAACGGTAATCTCCATGATTGATTACCACCAGTATCGCCGGGTTATCCTGCTCATCATCGGCGGCACATTATTGATGCTGGTCCTGGTCTTGATCTTTGGTCGTGGTAATTCTGGGTCAGCCCGGGGTTTATTAAATGGCTCAATACAACCTTCGGAATTGGCAAAACTCACCATGGTTTTGTATCTCTCATTCTGGCTTTACTCCAAGCGGGAAAAAATCCGCACATTTAATTTTGGTTTTTACCCGGTGGTTGGGATTCTGGCAGTTTTCTTTTTCTTGATCGTAGCTCAGCCAGACTTGAGCGCTGCCGCCACCGTGGTAGTCATTGGCGGATTGCTCTTCTTCCTGGCTGGTGCAGATTGGCGTCAGATCGTTTTGGCAGTCACAGGCATTGGCGGGATCGGCTGGCTTGGTTTGAAAGTCTATGATACCGGCGCGAACCGCTTACAAGATTATCTGGCAGGACTAAAGGACTTAACCCAGTCCTCCTACCATGTGATGCGCGCAATGGAAGCTGTGATCCATGGTGGTTGGTTTGGAGTCGGCATCGGACAATCCAATGTGAAGTTTACCGGACTGCCCTTCCCATACACAGACAGCATCTTCGCTGTCATTGTAGAAGAAACCGGTCTTCTCGGCGCTGGGTGTGTGGTCCTCCTATTTGGTTTGCTGCTCTGGCGCGGACTCAGTATCGCTCGTAATGCCCCGGATCAGCTTGGTTCATTGCTGGCCTCAGGTATCACCTTCTGGATTGTTTTGGAAGCCATGCTGAACATGGCCGTAATCATCGGATTGTTTCCTTTCGCTGGGAACGCGTTGCCATTCTTCAGTGCTGGCGGCTCGAACCTGGTGACAACCTTAATCGGGATCGGTATTCTAATGAATATCTCCCGAACCAATATGGCCAATGAGGCCAAGGATGGGAGTGTCTTCAGTGCGGTTGTTGATTTGCGCAGGTGGAACGGGCGGAGGCGTGTATCCCGCGCTCGCCGTTCTCCAATCACTGAACAGCAGGACTGACGAAGTCCTCTGGGTGGGTGGAGCAGGTGGAATGGAGGCGGAGATGATTAAACGCGAGGGCATCGCTTTTGAAGCGATTCCTGCTGCTGGTATTCACGGCGTGGGCATTACATCCTTGCCCGGAAATATCCTGCGCCTTTTAAAGGGATATTTCTCCTCGAGATCCATCCTGAATAGGTTTAACCCTGATGTCCTGTTTTTTACGGGTGGCTATGTGGCAGTCCCGATGGCATTGGCCGGAATTTCACGTCAATCCTTGCTCTATGTGCCTGATGTTGAACCAGGACTGGCATTAAAGACAATCGCCCGTTTCTCGGATCACATTGCTGTTTCTGTGCAACCATCCTTGAGCTACTTTTCTGCTCGAAAGAAAGTTACCATCACCGGCTATCCAACCAGGCTAGATCTCATGCGTTGGGATCAAAAGAAAGCTCGCGAATTCTTTGGTATCCAGGGAAATCCCCAGGTATTACTTATCCTCGGTGGCAGTAAAGGCGCCCGTTCTATCAACCTGGCTGTGGCAAAATATCTCTCCCAGCTTCTTACCAGCGTTGATGTGATCCACCTCTCCGGTCAACTGGATTACGATACCCTTCACCAGCACCGTGAATTGCTACCCCATGAGCTCAAGCAGCGCTATCACCTTCTCCCATATCTGCATGAAATGGGAGCTGCCCTGGCAGCCGCGGATCTGGCAGTCTCCCGAGCTGGAGCATCCATTCTGGGTGAATATCCACTGTTTGGATTACCATCGATCCTGGCTCCGTATCCCTATGCCTGGCGCTACCAGAAAACAAATGCGGACTATCTGGTTGAGCGGGGAGCTGCTGTTGTCCTCGCAGATTCAAATTTGGATGAAGAGTTCCATTCAGTGGTCACCAGCTTGTTATCAGACCCACCCCGTCTGGCCGCGATGGGGCAGGCTGCCCGGTCACTCGCCACCCCAAATGCAGCAGGAAAAATAGCCGCCATCTTAGTATCTATGGCTGGTCAAAAGAAAGGCGGATATTAATATGGTTGGGCTGGCTTTCTTATTCTGGTTATTTGTACTTGTTTTCGCCGTAATTGGCATGACCCGTGGTTGGGCAAAGGAAATCCTCGTCACTTTCGCGGTTGTCCTTGGAATTTTCCTGATCACCATTATTGAGAAATTCGCCCCTGGTGTCTTTTCAGCCATCACCAGTAGTGGAAAACCAGCTGAGTTCTGGCTGCGATTTGGCATCATCGTGGCAATGGTTATTTTTGGTTATCAGTCGCCCAACCTGCCGCGTATATCTGAATCCCCCAAGATCATACGTGAACATCTGCAGGATACCTTACTCGGGTTGTTCATTGGTATTGTCAATGGTTTTCTCATTTTTGGCACCATCTGGTATTACTTGCACCAGGCAGATTATCCGATTTCATATGTAGAAGCTCCAGTCAAAGGGACGGCTATGGGAGACGCCGCCTTAAAAATCATTCCCTACCTGGCGCCAGCCTGGTTGGGTACGCCATTAATTTACTTCATCACCGCTGTTGCCTTTGTGCTAGTGATCATCATCTTCCTATGAAAAAGCACATTCATCTTATTGGAATCGGTGGAACCGGGCTCTCAGCCATTGCCAGGCTGTTGCATGAATCCGGTTACGCCGTGAGCGGATCAGACCAGACGATGAGTCCTTTGGCTGATGCTCTGGTCAAAGATGGAATCCGGGTCATCATTGGTCACCGTGCAGAGAATATTGCTGGCGCAGATATGATCGTCCGCTCTTCCGCTATTTCCGATGAGAATCCTGAAGTCGTTGCGGCTAATACGAACCACATTCCAGTTCTCAAACGCTCCGATTTTCTCGGGCAACTCATGGAGAAACACACATCCATAGCAGTCGCCGGAACGCATGGTAAAACCACCACCACCGGTTTGATTGCCTGGATGCTTTCAGCCATGGGGCTCGATCCATCATATATCGTGGGGGGGACGGTCAACCAGCTTGGCACCAACGCCCATGCTGGTAAAGGCGTGCATTTTGTGATCGAAGCAGATGAATATGACCGTATGTTCCTGGGACTGAAACCCGATATCAGTCTCATCACATCCATGGAACTGGATCACCCGGATTGCTTCCCGACACTTGCGGAATACAACGGTGCCTTCCTTCAGTTTGCTTCCTCCACCCGTCCCGGTGGAACCCTGTTAGTCTGTGGTGATCACGCCAACCTGCGTGAACTGGCGACTAAAATTTCTTCAAAAGGGATCATGACATCCACCTATGGTGTTAGCACCGATTGTGATTACCAGGCGACCAGTATTCAGCTTTCAGAGACGGGTGTTTATCAATTTGACCTTGCCAGAAAGACCACTACTGATGCAGAGACTCTTGTGTCAAACATATTCCTCACCATCCCTGGCAAACATAATCTGGTCAACGCTCTTGCAGCATTAAGTGTTGCTGACCAGCTGGGTTTGGATCTGATCACGTCAGCCAGTCATGTGAGCAGCTTTACTGGTACCGGCCGCAGGTTCGAGATCGTTGCTGAGGTCAATGGCATTATCCTGATTGATGACTATGCGCATCATCCCACCGAGATAAAAACCACGCTGGCTGCTGTCCGCTCCCGCTACCAGTCCGCCCGTATCTTTGCCATCTGGCAGCCACATACATATTCCCGCACCCGCCTGCTCAGAGACCAATTCGTGCAATCCTTCTCAGATGCTAACCAAACCATTGTCACCGAGATCTATGCTTCGCGCGAACCAAAAGAGGCCTTCTCATCTATCGAACTTGTCAATCTGATGAACAGCAGCAAAACCAGGTTCATTCCTGACTTACATGCAGTTACAGAAACCTTGTTGAAAGAGCTCAGACCTGGTGACGTGGTCATCGTTTTATCAGCCGGCGATGCCAACCAGATCAACGCTGATCTGGCAAATGCGCTCAAGGGGCAAACTTTATGACCACCCAGTTCGAATACCTCCAGAATATTTTTGGCAGCCAGTTGACTTTGAACGTACCGCTCCATCGGTATACAACTGCCCGGGTTGGTGGTAACACTGCTGCTCTGCTGACCGTCCAAACCAGCGATGAGCTGGTAAAAGCTGTTCATCATCTCCATCAAATTGGCTCGCCGTATAAAGTAATCGGAGAAGGCTCCAACATTCTGTTCAGCGATGCTGGCTATGATGGCGTAATCATAGTCAACAGGACCTGCCAGCTAAGCTTTGACCTCAGTACCCCCGCCCCTCTCGTGTATGCTGATGCCGGGGTGAATCTGGTGACCCTCTCGCGCAAGATTGCTGAGCAGGGACTAAGCGGATTCGAATGGGCTTGCGGTATCCCCGGGACGTTGGGTGGTGCCATCTACGGGAATGCCGGTGCGCATGGCTCAGGTATGGAGACTGTACTCGAATCGGCAAGTATATTGCACCCTCATGGAAGATTGGAAGACTGGCCTTCCGTCCGTTTTCAGTATCAGTATCGCAGCAGTATTCTGAAAACCAGCCAGTCTAAAAGCATCATTTTAAGTGCTGTGCTGCGAATGGAGAAGAAAGAGCAAAATAAAATAACCAGCTTGATGGGAGAGTACACCGCCAGGAGGAAAGCCACTCAGCCTGTTGGAGCCAGCCTGGGTTCAATCTTCAAGAACCCTCCGGGTGATTATGCCGGTCGTCTCATTGAAGCTGCCGGGTATAAAGGTCATCGCATTGGTGGCGTTGCTGTAAGCGAAAAACATGCCAATTTTTTTATCATCGACAACCAGGCGTCAGCAACGGATATATATAAGCTGATCAAGCTGGTTCAAAATGCAGTTATACAACAGTCTGGCGTAACACTCGAAACGGAAATTGAATTGTTAGGAAATTTTACCTTGGAGCAACACGATGACGCAGAAAATTAACCTGGGCATTATCTTTGGCGGCAGATCCGGGGAACATGAAGTTTCCCTTATGTCCGCTCGCTCGGTGATCAGCGTGATTGACCGTGATAAATATAATATTTACCAGGTCGGTATTACTCTCAACGGCCACTGGGTGACCGGCATGGATGTACTGGATAAGTTGTCTGCTGGTAATACAGAGGGATTCTCCGAGGTGGTTCTCTTTGGCGATCCTACCCGGTCAGGATTGTATCAGATCAAACAGGATGCATCAGGTGAAAAACTTGAAAAAATCACCGACCTGGATGTCATTTTTCCGGTACTGCATGGCACTTTTGGCGAGGATGGTACTTTGCAGGGTCTGCTGGAAATGGCGGATATCGCTTATGTTGGTGCTGGTGTGCTTGGCTCCTCAGTGGGTATGGATAAAGGTCTCTTCAAAGACCTGATGCGAGCGAACAATATCCCTGTTGTTTCTTCAATTCTTGTCAGTCGGGCTGAGATAGAAACCGGGATGGAAGATGTGATTTCGCGTGCGGAGCAGATGTCTGGTTATCCCCTTTTCGTCAAACCTGCCAATCTGGGTTCATCAGTAGGTATCAGTAAGTGTATCAATCGTTCCGATCTGCTGGAAGGACTACAGGATGCCGCCCAATATGACCGCCGGATTTTAATCGAAAAAGGCGTGAATGCCCGCGAGATCGAAGTCAGTGTGTTGGGGAACGATGCTCCCATCGCTTCCATTCCCGGTGAGATCCGTCCGAATGCTGATTTCTACTCGTACGAAGCCAAGTATATTCTTGATAATTCAGAGTTGATTATCCCTGCCATGCTGGCTGAGGAACAAAAACAACTCATCCAACAATATGCCTTGCGCGCTTACACCTGTACTGATTGCGCTGGTATGGCGCGGGCTGACTTTCTGCTGGATAAGGTAACTGGCGAGGTCTTTCTGAATGAGATTAATACTATCCCGGGTTTCACAAAGATCTCTATGTATCCCAAGTTATGGGAAGCTTCCGGTTTGCCTTACCCTGCGTTGATCAACCGATTGATCGAGTTGGGACTGGAACGGAAAGCTGACCGCGACCGCACCTTGCACACCTTCCGGAGGGGCCAGTGACAGTTCATAGTCGCTCTCTCTCGCGTGCGGACCTGGTACGTTCGCGCCGAAATAAAGAAATGAAACAGCGGGTCATCCTTGCTGCAGATGTGGTAAAGAAACCTTTGCCCTATACCCCCATCCAAACCCGTAATGGCGAGGGTGTCTTACCCATCATCCAGAAACCTCGCAAACGTACGCGGCGCAAGTTCTACTACAAGATCATGAATAAGTTGGAGATCAAGCTCCCCGCAATACCTGTCTTCAATCCTGGCTGGCGGCTTGTATCCGCGGTCATATTCCTGGTCTCTGCATTTTGCATCTATACCTTCTACACCTCGCCAAATTTCACAGTGGACCAGGTGAATTTGAATGGCGCGGAGCGGGTGACTGCTGAAGAGATCGACGCAATTTTACCTGTAAAAGGTCAAAAGATCCTTTCCGTTACCCCGGATTCGATCGAAAAAGTGATCAAGAATACCTACCCGGTGGTAGAGGAAGTGCGAGTTGTGGTTGGCTGGCCATCATCCATCACTATCTATGTCAAAGAGCGGGTGCCCGTGCTGATCTGGGATCAGGATAACCTCACACAGTGGATTTCAGCGGACGGGGTGGCTTTTGAACCAAAAGGCGAGGTGGAAGACATTACCACCATTTACGCTTCCGGCAATCCGCCATCAGTCGGCTACAACCTGAATCTTGTCCAACAGGAGAGCAAAAAACCGCTCGCCAGCTTGTCGTTTCCTGGCAGTCGGCAATCTAAGCATGAAGAAGTGGTAGAGATCCCCGCCCAGATCTTTATCAACCCTGAGATCATTCCAGCCATCCAAAAAATGGCCGAGCAAGCCCCCCAGGGTGTCAATTTGGTCTACAGCCCGACCTATGGTATCGGATGGGTTGATCCGAAAGGCTGGCAGGTATATTTTGGCATGCAGCCGGATGAAATGCCGCAAAAGTTGGCGGCGTATGATGTGATCGTTGAGAAATTATTGAAAAAGGATATCCATCCCGCTCTTATTTCGATGGAAAACCTTTACGCCCCATACTATCGCACGGAGCAATGATTATGGACGAGCCAATCGTAGTGGGTATTGATGTTGGAACAGCCAAGATTTGCACCCTGGTTGCCCGGGTGGAAGGCGCCAAGACGCTTCGTATTCTCGGCGTGGGTATTGAGCCAGCCCAGGGCATCAAGAAAGGAACGGTGATCGACATCGCTGCGGCCACACAATCCATCGCGCGTTCGATCGAAAAGGCTGAGCGTTCCTCCGGGTTGGAGATCACCTCTGCGATTGTCAGCCTGGCAGGCTCTCACGTCTCTTCCATCAATAGCCGTGGAGTGGTGGGAATCGCTGGTCGCGTCATTGACGAAGGTGATGTTGCCCGCGCGCTTGAAGCCGCTCAGGCTGTGGCTATCCCCCACAACCGCGAGATCATCCATGTCATCCAGCGCAGCTTCACCGTGGATGGTCAGGATGGAATTCACATGCCGGTTGGGATGCATGGTTTCAGGTTGGAGGTGGAAGCCCATATTATTACCGCTGCCGCCGCCACAGTAGAGAACATCCGCCAGGCTGTAAATTCTGCCGGGGTGCAGGCGGCTCAATTTGTGCTTAATCCGCTGGCTTCCGGTGAAGTTGTGCTTTCAGAAACCGAACGCCAGATGGGCGCTATTGTCTGCGATATTGGCGCCGGCACCACCAGTATTGCCGTTTACATCGATGGTGATGTCTGGCATACCATGGTATTACCCCTGGGCGGCAATAACATCACCAATGATATTGCCCACGGGTTTAAAGTACCCCTATCGCAAGCAGAAGAGATCAAGCTGCAGCACGGGTACAGTGTCATGTCGGAAGTAAGCGAGGATGATTATCTCACCATCCGCGCCTTTGGCGAGGACCAGCCAGTTACAAAATCTCGTAAAGAATTAGCCGAGATCATCGAAGCCAGGGTGGAGGAGATTTTTAGCCTCCTCCTGCAGGAAATTAAGCGCTCAGGGTATGACGGATTGCTGCCAGCCGGGATGGTCCTCACCGGCGGAACCAGCAATCTGCCAGGGATCCGCACACTCGCAAGCCAGGTTATGGGAGTCCCGGTGCGAGTGGCCCACCCGGAGAATCTGTTGGGGCTGACTGATCAGCTCCTGACACCCGCTTATTCAACCAGTGTAGGATTACTCTACTGGGCATTATTGATGACCGAATCAAGCCTACCCACCAAACACCGCAAGCTCACCGGTGAAACCGTGTGGGAGAAGGTCGTAACATGGCTTAAACGGATGCTCCCATAATCTGGGGACACATCTATATGCTCATAGATAAGCAGACACACTAATGATAGAGGAGAATAAAATGGAGACACCCGCTCAATTATCACAGGAATCTTATGCACGAATCAAAGTTGTAGGGGTTGGCGGTGGTGGTTGTAATGCTGTCAACCGGATGATCCAGGAAGGGATGAAAGGCATTGAGTTTGTAAGCGTCAATACAGACGCGCAGGCACTCGCCATGTCCACTGCTCCCAGCCGTGTCCGCATTGGCGATAAGACAACCCGCGGTCTGGGTTCGGGAGGCATCCCGGAAGTCGGACGGAAAGCTGCAGAAGAATCAGCCGAAGAACTGTATGAAGTCCTCAAAGGCAGCGATATGGTCTTCATCACCGCTGGCATGGGTGGCGGATCGGGCACCGGAGCAGCGCCCGTAATCGCCCAGATCGCAAAGGAATGTGGCGCCCTCACCATCGGTGTGGTCACTCGGCCATTCACTTTTGAAGGCAGCAGACGCAGTCAAAATGCCGAAAGTGGTACCAACCGGCTTAAGGAATTCGCGGATACGCTCATCGTCATCCCCAATGACCGCCTGCTTTCCATCGTGGATAAGCGTGCCAACTTGAATGATGCCTTCCGTAAAGCGGATGATGTCCTGCGCCAGGGTATCCAGGGTATCTCCGAATTGATCACCGTTCCCGGGCTCATTAACCTGGACTTTGCAGACGTACGCACCATCATGTCTGAAGGCGGCGCTGCACTCATGGCTGTCGGTTCTGCGGCTGGCGAAGACCGCGCTCGTATTGCTGCTGAACAGGCCATTGCCAGCGAACTCCTGGATATCACCATCAATGGCGCTCGCGGCATCCTTTTCAACGTTACAGGTGGACCAAACCTGACCCTCTTTGAGGTCAACCAGGCAGCCGCCATTATTCGCGAAACCGCTCACCCGGATGTCAACCTTATCTTTGGAGCTGTCATTGACCCTGAGATGAAAGACGAGCTACGCATCACCGTGATCGCCACGGGTTTTGAGCGCGCCGGCATCCACACCGTGGAAAAAACCAGAATCGATGAAAAATCAAGTATTGCTGTGGTGCAGCCGGCTCGTACAAATGAAAAACCATTTGCAGAACGTGTCAGCGAGATGGCGGTGAACTACACCCCGCGGGTAATTAACACGGATGAATATGAGGTGCCTACCTTCATTCGCAAACGCCTCGGCCGCTAATTCAGGCTTTTCCCCGGGAAATCTTACACCTCCGGCAATCCATTGTTCTCGTTTATCTGCACATGCAGCATTCGCGGCTGCATGTGCAGATCTTTTCATGCTCAAAATTGACTAACCTTAAAACATTGTACACCATGGGATTTTTTAAGGAAAACCATGTCAATTTAGCTTGATTCGTTTATCCCAGTATGATAGAATTTTTTTACCACAATATATAGGGGAGTTAGAATTAATACCCCCACATTTGGGGGTAATTGGGCTGATAAGGAGATTGCATGCGTTGTCCATTTTGTGGCTTTGATGAATCCCGGGTAATGGATACCTCCCACGATTCGCGTGGCGAGATTCGACGCCGACGCGAATGCGAAAGCTGCCACCAACGCTTCAGCACATACGAAAGAGCGCTTCTCTCCATCCCGCTCATCATCAAGCAGGATGGCAGCCGTGAAGAATTCGACCGTGACAAGCTTAAACGCGGAATCCAGATTGCCTGTGCCAAACGACCGGTTCCAGCGGACGAAATCGAGCGGTTAGTGGGGGAAGTGGAATCTGACCTGGAGGGTCTGGGTAAACTGGAAGTTCCTTCCCGGGTGATCGGTGACAAAGTAATTAACCGATTAAAGCAAATTGACTTGATCGCATACATCCGTTATGCCTCTGTTTACCTCAAACTCGGCGACCTGCGCGCCATCCGCGATGAGATCGACCGATTACTGGAAGGATGATTATGAACAAACAAGGAATCGACCTCCCATCATCAGGACTGCTGCCCACTCCACCCATACCTGATCATATTCCCGCAGTTGAGCTTTCGGATAATGCCCGGCAGGTGCTCATCCGCCGCTATGTCCGCCGAGGCGCGGATGGTAATCCAGCAGAGACGGTGGAAGAAATGTTCTGGCGGATTGCCTATCATGTAGCCAGGGTCGAAGCCACCTGGAACGAGGATGTTGAAACCCGCGCGCTGGAATATTTCACCCTGCTCACCAGCAAAAAGTTCTTCCCCAACTCACCTACTTTCACTGGCGCAGGTACTCCATTAGGACAACTGGCTGCCTGTTTTGTACTGCCCATTAGTGATGACATGGGCAAGGCTCCAGATGGCATCTTCCAGACCCTGCGCGATGCTGCTCTCATCCAGCAAACCGGTGGCGGAAATGGCTTCTCCTTCTCCCGCCTGCGCCCCAAAGGATCGCTGGTGAAAAGCTCTGCCGGTCAAGCCACCGGTCCGGTCGGCTTTTTACGCGTTTATGACCACGCCTTCGGCGAGATCGCCCAGGGGGGCACCCGCCGCGGCGCGAATATGGCTGTGCTGCGCGTGGACCACCCGGATGTTGAAGATTTCATTACTTGCAAGACCAATGAAAACCAGATCACCAATTTCAATATCTCTGTCGGCATTACCGACGCCTTTATGAAAGCCGTGGAAGAGGATGCCACCTGGGACCTGATCTTCCCGGACGTGACCTCTCCTGAATATAAAAAATACAAAGGCGCATTGGAAGACGCTTCTAAATCGCGCATCCCGGTCAAGATCTATAAGACCATTCTTGCCCGCGAGCTGTTTGATAGCATCGTGCTGCAGGCACATCACAATGGCGAACCAGGCATGCTTTTCCTGGATGCTGCCAACCGTTCTAATCCTGTGCCGCACCTTTACCCCCTGGAAGCCACCAATCCCTGCGGTGAACAATGGCTGGGACCTTATGAGAATTGCTGCCTGGGTTCTGTGAACCTGGTTGAACATTGCGGTGCAGATGGCAGCGTGGACTGGGAAGCCCTGCGTCAGAGTGTAGCGACCGCCACCATATTTCTGGATGATGTGGTCGATGCCAATGCTTATGTTCCCGCTGTGCCGCAACTGGCTGAAGCTGCCCATAATGCCCGCCGTATCGGTCTGGGCATTATGGGGCTGGGCGACCTGATGTACCATGCCGGTATCCGCTATGGCAGCGAAGAGGGTATGGAATTCGCTGGACAGGTGATGGAATTCGTCCGCTATCACTGCATGCGTACCAGCATCGAGCTAGCCCAGAAACGCGGCGCTTTCCCCGCCATCCATGGCAGCATCTATGATTCCGCCCATTTCAAGTGGCAGCCGCCCGTCCCGCTGGCACCTTACACCCGCGATTTCAACCGTCCAGAACTGGATTGGAGCAGCATCGTGAATGGCCTGCTGAAATTTGGCATCCGCAACGCTGCCCAGACCACCATCGCCCCCACTGGGACGATTGCCACCGTGGCTGGCTGTGAAGGTTACGGCTGCGAACCGGTCTTTGCCCTGGCTTATGTGCGTCATGTCAACGATAATGGAAAAGACCTCTCCCTGGCTTACGCCAGCCCGGCTTTTGAAAAGGCGCTGGAAAAATGCGACCTGACACTGGAAATGCGTCAGTCCATCATTGACCAGGTGATGCGCGAAGGCACCTGCCAGCATATCACCGACCTGCCAGACGCGGTGCGCAACACCTTCGTGGTATCCGCGGATATTACCGCAGAAGAGCATGTGTATATGCAGGCCGCGCTGCAGTGTTTTGTGGATAATAGCCTTTCCAAGACCATCAACTTCCCTGCGGGCTCCACACCTGTGGATGTGGCCAATGCCTATACCCTGGCCTGGAAGCTGGGCTGCAAAGGCATCACGGTGTATATCACCGGCTCGCGCGACAAGGTTGTGCTTGAAACGGCTTCCACTGCCAGTGGAAAAAAGCCATCGACCGAGCTGGCAGTGCAGCCGGACCTGTGGCAGGAGAGCAAGAAACCGCGTCCACGTTCGCTGCACGGCTCCACCTATTCCATCGATACGCCGCTGGGCAAAGCCTTCGTGACAATCAATGAGAATGGCGGCGGGCAGCCCTTTGAAGTGTTCGTTAACACCGCCAAGGCTGGTTCGGATACCGCCGCGGTCTCAGAAGCCATCGGCCGCTTGATCTCTTACACACTGCGCCTGGCTTCGCCGGTGGAAGCCATTGCCCGGCTGCAGGAGGTACTGCGCCAGCTGGCCGGCATTGGCGGCGGACGTTCGCTGGGCTTCGGCCCCAACCGGGTGCGCTCTCTGCCGGATGGGGTTGCCCGCGCCTTGGATGATTACCTGCGGGAACGTGATCAAACCTCCGAAGGCTACTTCCACGAGGTGGAACTGACGCCCATGCCCCTGGAGCAATCCATGTTAAAGATCGGTGACCTGTGCCCGGAGTGCGGCCAGGCGGCAGTCGTGAATGAAGAGGGCTGCCGCAAGTGCTACGCCTGCGGATATAGCGAGTGCTAAAGGTTTTCAAAACAAAGAACGCAAGGAAACTTAACCATTTGTCATTCCGAACGATGTGAGGCTTAACTACCATTTGATTTAGATTTGCCAAAGAGATCACAATTTGTAATTTGCACTGGCCAGATCGTAAAACCTAAATTAGTTGAATGAATTGAGGGTGCGTTGGGAACGCACCCTCATAAATTTGATCAATTATTCACACATTCTTGACCTGAAGGGCAGGTGCATGAATATGTCATTGAAGTGTTGCACACTGGTTATCATGCCCGCGTTGATAAAAGCAGGATATTAGTGGTATTATTTTGTTACCAGGCTGGTCGGATGAGCGCGGCCTCTTCGTGAGGTCGAGGAAAGTCCGCACTCCGCAGGGCAGGATGCCGGATAACATCCGGAGCGGCGAGCTGAAAGGCGAAGCTGCTGGATCGGGCCACAGAAACAGACAGCCCTCAATCCTCCCCCTCTCCTTTAGAGGAGAGGGTTGGGGTGAGGTGTGATGGTGAAAAGGCGGTGTAAGAGACCACCGGCGCAGGCAGCAATGCAGGCGGCCAGGCAACCCCCATCCGGAGCAAGGTCAAGCAGGGACAAGAAGCTGCCCGCTTCATTTGAGTCTCGGGTAGACTGCATGAGCGGCACAGCAATGCACCGCCTAGAGAGATGCTCATCCATGGAAATGCGGTCCCTCAGGGGATACCCGTTTTTTGGACAGAATGCGGCTTACAGATCAGCCTGGTAATTTATATGGTATTTCCGACCCTCACCGGGTAAGCATTAGGTCAGGATATTTTGAAAGCCCCTGGAGGCGAGTGACTCTCCTCGTGATTTCAGTCCGCTGGTTATTATCTGCGATTGACTATGATAATCACACGCAAAGCTTCTGAAATCGCATGCTTTACCCGGAGAATACCATTTATTAACCACAACCTTAAAGAAGATTGATTTTGCTTAAACTGACGATGTGGTGAGGAATGCCCACATGTTCCGTGTAATCATCCGCTAAATAAGAGGCTCTTGTGGTGTTAATTCGAACAGAAGTAGTATGGGGATTGATAATTGCAAAAATTAATTTATCGTAATCCATGCATTGTAAGCAAGTTTTGGTCTTTAAGTATTAATTTCGTGTCGCCATCTGCAATTATCTTTCCGCCAGCCAGAAGAACCGTTCTTGTAGCTAGCAAATTCACCATATCCAAGTCATGCGTGGCAATTAACATAGTCTGTGGCAATTCCAGCAGCAACTCAATTAATTCGCGTCGGCCACGAGGGTCCAATCCTGCTGTTGGTTCGTCGAAAACCAGAATTTCCGGTTTCATGGATAACACTGTTGCGATGGAAATTCGTTTTTTTTCTCCACTACTCAGGTGATAGGGATTACGATGGGTAAGTTCCCCCATTTGGACTGCTTTCAAAGCTTGTTCAACGGTTGCCCTTACTACCTGTTTCTCCAAACCCTGATGAATTGGCCCATAAGCTACATCTTCAAAAACAGTTGACGAAAAAAGTTGGTCGTCTGGATTTTGAAAAACCAACCCTACAAAGGCGCGAATATATCCTAGATTATGTTTTGTTAATTCCATCCCGCCCACATGAATTTTTCCCTGCCCGGTCAAAATTCCATTTACCTGATATAAGAGGGTTGATTTTCCAGCACCGTTCGCACCTACCAGGGCTATCTTTTCCCCTTGCATCACCTTTAGGTTGATATTTGCCAAAACTAGTTTTCCATCTGGATAAGAAAAAGACAAATCGCAAATTTCAATAATTGGCTCCAAACCTCAACCTCCAGTTAACATACCCAGTATCCATAAGAACGCCAGGAGGGGTATTCCAATAATTAGGAACCACCAATCTTGTCCTGCCAGAGCTGTTGCTTCACTGGCAGGTAGTTCGCCATTGTAACCCCTGGATAACATGGCAGCATAAACCCGATCGCTGCGTTCCAGAGAACGCAAGAATAAGCTACCAGCCATACCACCAGTTACACTCGCGCGCCTGAATATGCTCCCGCTCATAGGATGGGAGCCTGGCATAGTGGCACTCCGACTAGCCCGCGCACGCATCATGCGAATTACTTCCTCGCTGATCAAAAATAAATACCGCCACATTAATCCAATAATTGAGATAAATATTTTTGGAACCCTTAATTGCATCAAGGCATTCATTAAATCAGGGAAACGAGATGTGGCTGCCAGTATAATCGCGGCCTGGACTGAAATCCAGGACTTAAACGCTATGCTGGCGAAGCGCTCAAAGCCTTCCGGACTGTATGGCACCTCAATCCCTTGAAAAACAGGTACTAAGACATAAGGGAGTTGCCTGGTAAAGGTAAGTGGGACTGCTGCCAATATAAATGGTAAAACCATTAGCGACCGCTTCTGCACAAAACCAAAGCTTAAGCGAGAGAAAAGCGCAACCGAGATGATTAAAGTCAGAAAGAGGATATATGCAGGCCAGGCTTTGAAAGGAGTCAAGTTGAGGAAAATGATAAATGCAAGGGTGAGGGTAATTTTCACCCTTGCATCGAGTTGATGGATGCGGCTGCCAACGTTTTTATAAAGTTCTCGCACATTTCACCTTTGATTGCTTTCCTGAGTAGATGTGGGTATTGCGGTGCGGGCGATACCGTAGGCCACACTAAAAACAATAACCGCCCCCAGGATACCAGCAGCAATGGTCGCCAAGGCGATATTAGAAATTCCGGGGATCGCGTAATCGGGGACAATCTGAAAAAGAGATGCTTTAGCCAATTCTATAAAACCATGTTGGTCCGCAACCCATTCCAATCCATCTGGATGGCTGGAAGCCATTGGTGAAAGCGCTACCAGCGCCAGCACAAGTATACTTCCTCCGATTATGACACCCTTGTTACTGGCAGGTTTGTTATCACCCCCCCTGAGCAAATCCTTACGGGTTGCAGAGAGTAACACAAGAGCCCCAGTTGTAATCAGACCTTCTCCAATTCCAATTAAAGCATGTATGGCACCCATTGCGGGAATGGAAATATTCGCAGGAGATGTACCAGATACTGCCAGTTGAAGAGCACAAAATAGCGATGCGAAGAAGATCGAACTCCAGGCAGCAACAAAACCAGCGACATATATTCCCCTGGATTGTTTTTTAAAGAGATAGGAGACCAAAGCGTAGACTGTGTAAGCAACAAAAACACCTACAATGGCCATATTCATAATATTTGCGCCCAACGCTAGAATCCCACCATCCTGGAAGAGCAGCGCCTGAACTGAAACGACCGAGGTCATTACGAGGACTGCTGGCCAGGGGCCCAACAAAATGACAGCGATGGCAGCGCCCAATAAATGTCCCGAAGTCCCGCCTGTTACACTAAAATTGAGCATCTGCCCAGCAAAAATTGCCGCGGCTAAAATGCCCATCAAAGGCGCTTCGCGTTCGCCTAGTTCATTGTTCGTTTTCTTCAGCGCAATTCCTACCACAATCGCAGAAATAACCCACAAAACAATAGAAACAATAACCGAAAGGAATCCATCCGGTATATGCATGGCTTGTGGGGAAAGAACCGGTGAAAACAACATCGTTTACCTCGATAAACTATAATGTACAATTGTGAGAAAGTTGTGCTAATTATTATAATACATTATTTTGCATCTGCAATATTTCGCACTATAATTATATTCTATAATTATTTCAGGTAAAAATATATGCGTGCTTCATCTGTTGATCAAATCATTATCGAAACTTTATCAAAAGAACATGCCCACTTGACCTCGCTCCAGGTATTTGAAGAAATCCGCAAACGTCTCCCCGCGGTTAATCAATCCACAGTATACCGAGCGCTGGAACGTCTGGTAAAAAATGGCAAAGTTTCTGTTTCTGACATGGGTACAGGTTCAGCAGTTTTCGAATTGCTGGTAGATGGCCTGCATCATCACCTGATCTGCCAAAAGTGCGGACAAGTGATTACGATGAATCATGCAGATGTGATGGTATTCTTTGCTGCTATCCAGAATAAATACCATTTTAAGGTAATTACAAACCATTTAATTCTTTTCGGAACGTGCAATAACTGCACGAAATCAAGCGGGAGTAAAGAGGGACACGAAAATCAAGATGCCCAGACGGACTTATTTTGACTTGATCATTCCCTCAAGTATATCCGTCGTCAGGGACTTCGGCCGCTCAAGTGGCTTGCCCATCGCCCTGGACCAGACTACATGGGTGGTTAACCCCAAAATGCGGCTGAAACCAAACAAAACGGTGTAGAAATCGGTCTCTTTCACCCCGAAATGATGCTGCAACATTCCATTGATCGCATCCACATTTGGCCAGGGGTTCTTCACCTTCGCTGTTTCAGAAAGGATACCAGGCAGGATCTGATATACCAACTCCACCAACTTGAATAGAGGATCATCTGCCATGTATTTCAATGCGAATTCCCGCTGAGCAGTAAACCGTGGATCGGTGACCCGCAGCACTGCGTGTCCGTATCCCGGGATAACGCGACCGCTAGCCAGGAAATCCAGCAGGTATGATCTCAATTGCTCTTCTGTGGGCAGCTCGTTGAAGTGGGATTGTACATCCAGCAGCCAGCGCAGGCATTCCTGATTTGCCAACCCGTGCAAAGGACCGGCAAGGCCATTCATCCCCGCTGAACAGGAAAGGTAAATATCCGAAAGCGCAGAACCCACCAGGTGACTGGTGTGCGCGCTGACATTCCCACCTTCGTGGTCGGAGTGTAGCACTACGAACAGCCGCATCAGATCCATATACGCCGGATCATTTTTTCCGATCATGTAGGCAAAGTTGGCGCTCCAATCCAGCTTAGGGTTGGGCTGCACAAGCACGCCATTGCGGTATTTGAGATTATAAATATTGGCTACAATGGTTGGCAGCTTTGCAATCAGGTTCAGACTATCTTCCAGGTAATAACCCCAGTAATCCGCCTTGTCAATGCCATAATAAAAACGCCGGGCAAACACCGATTCGCTCTGCAGCGCCAGGATGGCCTGCGAAAAGAGTGTCATTGGGTGGGCATATGCTGGCATGGGCTGCAACGACTTGAATACATGGTCGGGCACATTGCTGCGCACCTTCCATTCGATTTCTACCTGGTTGGCTTCCTGTTTCGTAGGCATCTCACCTGTCATTAACAGGTAATACAACCCGCCAGCCAGTGGGAACTCGCCATGATCAGATTTTGGCAGCTGCGCTAATACTTCTGGAATGGTATACCCGCGCAGTCGCAACCCTTCCTGCGGATCCACATGCGAAACATCTGTCACGTGGATGGGAACGCCGCGAATGCCGCCATATATCTGCTCGACGGTGACATCCGCAATGGAAAACTTGCCATGGTCCTTGACCAGGCGCTGCATCCTGGCCCGTTCTTCTGATAATTTAGCGGCAATCCTGTGTTCAATGTTCATGATCTTGTCCTGTCCTTCATGTAAGATGAGTTGCTGGTGCTTCCCATGGCGCGAGAAATTTCCCTGCCCGCCGGGATGAGTTGCTGACCATATCTTTCAATCACTTCTTTGTCAAACCGTTGCGATGGTCCGGAGATGGTCAGCGCCCCAGCTACCTGGTTATCATGCCCAAAGATGGGCGCTGCCACGCCAGAAGCATCTTCAATCCATTCGCCATAGCTGAAAGCATATCCTCGCGCCTGGATAACCGCCAGCTCTTCACGCAGCTTGGCGGCATCGGTGATGGTGTGCCGGGTGAACGGTAGTAATGGCACAGTTGTGAGTATCTGCTCCGTCTGCTCAGTTGACAGGTAAGCCAGGATCACCTTGCCTGCGGAGCCGGCATAGAGCGGCAGGCGCAGTCCCAGCCGGGCGACAATACGCACCCGCTGTGGTGATTCCAACCTTTCTACGCACACCCGGTCAGTGCCATCCAGCACATACAGGCTAATGGTTTCCAGCGTGGAGGCTTGGAGATCAGCCATTACAGGCATCGCAATGGCTCGGATATCCAATGCAGATAGGTACACACCCGTCCAGTTTAGCAGCCGGATCCCCAGGCTGTAGGTTTTTGTCTCAGGATCCTGGCGCAGGATTCCACGTTCCCGCATGGATTGCAGCAGTCGCCCTGTTGTGCTGGGCGACATATCCGCCATCCGGGCGAGCTCCCGTACCCCCATTTCCGCCTTTTCAGGTGTGAAGCAATCGAGGATGCTGCATACATGCGCCAGAACCCCGCGCTCAGCCAGAGGATTATTCTCGTCATTATGTCCCATTATATTAGACAGCGTCCCATGTTTCATTGTATAATAGTTTACATAATAAGTATGATCCTGTCAACAAGCAAAACACAAGCAAAACTAAAATAGGAGAGAATCCATGCCCAAACTGCCTTCGCCTGTGAATGAACAGATAATCCAATTTATTGGTGGCAAGATACAGGTTCCGGATCAACCTGTCATTCCATATATAGAAGGTGACGGCGTTGGACCTGAGATTTGGCGGGCTGCCAGGCAGGTCATGGAAGGGGCGGTTGAGCTGGCATACCAGGGTAAACGCCAAATTCTCTGGAAGGAATTGCTCGCTGGCGGCAAGGCTTTCAACCTGACCGGCTCCTGGCTTCCCCAGGAAACATTGCTGGCTTTGAAGACCTACCATATAGGCATGAAAGGTCCGCTCACCACCCCCATCGGTGAAGGTATTCGTTCATTAAACGTCGCCCTGCGTAAGGAACTGGATCTGTATACCAGCCTGCGGCCGGTGAAGTACATGCCGGGCGCCCCATCACCACTACAAAAACCGGAAAACGTGGATATCGTCCTGTTTCGCGAGAATACCGAGGATGTGTATGCAGGCATCGAATTTGAGTCCGGATCTGTGGATGCACAAACGCTGGTAACTTTTCTGCAAGAACGGTTTCCCGATAGCTATGCCAGGCTGCGCTTCCCGTCATCTTCCGCCATTGGATTAAAACCCATCTCTCGGGAAGGTTCCGAGCGCATCGTACGCACAGCCATTGAATGGGCGCTGCACAACCACCGTAAAAGTCTGACCATCATCCACAAGGGCAATATCATGAAATACACCGAAGGTGCCTTTATGAAATGGGGCTACGCCTTGGCAGAAAATGATTTTGCTGAACAAATCTACTCCATGCATCAGTGGAAGGAGACAGCACAAAAGAGCGGTGAAGCTGCCGCAAATCTTGAGCTTGAATATGCCAAGAACGCTGGCAGGCTGATTATTCGTGACATGATTGTGGACGCGGCTTTTGAACGGGCTATCATCCATCCTCAGGATTTAGATGTGATCGTCACCACAAACTTGAACGGCGACTACCTTTCCGACGCGCTGGCAGCACTGGTGGGCGGACTGGGCATCGCACCCGGCGCTAACATCAATTTCGTCACTGGCGATGCCATCTTCGAAGCCGCCCACGGTACCGCGCCTGCCATTGCAGGTAAAAATATCGCCAATCCTTCTTCCCTCATCCTTTCTTCGGTGTTGATGTTACGCTACCTGGGCTGGAACGAGGCTGCCAACCTGGTAGAGAATGGCCTGCGCAAGACCCTGGCCAGCCGACATGTGACTGCTGATTTTTACGACCAGGTCAAGAACGCCACCCTGCTTAGTACCTCGGAGTTCGCTGAGCAGATCATTCAAAGGATGTAGCATGGCAGACCTATTAATCAATCCCTTCTCCCCAAAATTGCTCAGCTTAAACGACGAGAATTACCTATTTTATCCATTATTACAGGTTGAGGATTATTTTTCCATCAAGCTAAGCCTTCTTCCTTATTGCATTCGAATCCTTTTAGAAAGTGCCATCCGATATTATGATGGTGAGACGATTACAGATGCTGCCTTAGAAGCTCTGGCACGATGGTCCGGTAAGGAGGTCGATCATGGTTCTTTTCCATTTATTCCCGGCAGGATCTTGTTGCAGGACTTGACGGGTGTGCCGCTGGTGGTGGACCTGGCTTCACTGCGTTCCGCAGTCGCGCGAATGGGTAATGATCCTTCCTGGGTGAATCCAGTCATCCCGGTTGACCTGGTGATCGACCATTCCATTCAGGTGGATCATTATGGCAGCCACCAGGCGTTGGCATTGAATACAGCGTTGGAATATTCGCGCAACAGTGAGCGCTACAGCTTCCTCAAGTGGGCGCAAGGGTCCATCCAGGGATTCCGCGTCATTCCCCCGGCATCCGGCATTGTGCACCAGGTGAACCTGGAATACCTGGCACAGGTGACCATGACCGTTGAACGGAACGGGGCAACATGGGTCTTTCCCGATAGTGTCTATGGAACGGACTCGCACACCACCATGGTCAGCGGGATGGGGGTGCTGGGTTGGGGTGTTGGCGGCATCGAAGCAGCAGCTGCCATGCTCGGACAGCCAGTGGAAATCCTGATCCCGGATGTGGTTGGCGTGCAGGTCACCGGTAAGTTACCCGAAGGTGCATCACCAACAGATATTGTCTTGACACTTACCAACCAGCTTCGCCAGTTGGGCGTAGTGAATAAGATCGTGGAATTTTTTGGCTCGGGGGTGGATGAGCTTACCATCCCGGACAGAGCAATGCTAGCCAATATGGCACCTGAATATGGCGCCACTACCGCATATTTCCCGGTGGATATGGCTGTCATTCGCTATCTGCGTTTGACCGGCCGCAGTGCTGAACACACAGCCCTGGTTAAAGCGTATTTCAAAGCACAGGGATTATTCCGAAGCGCGGATAGCCCAATACCTGCTTATTCCCAGGTTGTGGAGTTGGCGCTGGACAAGGTCGAACCCAGCATGGCCGGTCCCAAAAGACCGCAGGATATCATCCCTTTACGGGATGTCAGCAGCAATTTCACATTATCTCTCACAGCGCCTTCAAATAAGCGTGGCTTTGCGCTCTCAAATGCTGAATCTGTAGATGTGATTCCAGCGGAGATTAAAGGTCAATCAGTGGAAATGGATCATGGATTTGTGGCTATTGCAGCCATCACCTCCTGCACCAACACTTCCAATCCCTTCGCGCTCATCAGCGCCGGGTTGCTGGCTAAAAAAGCAGTATCCCTCGGTTTGCGCAGCCAGCCTTACGTAAAAACAAGTCTCGCGCCCGGCTCGCGGGCTGTCACTGCCTACCTGCAGCAGGCTGGTCTGCTGGAACCGTTGGAAGTGCTGGGATTTCACATTACCGGCTATGGCTGCACTACCTGCATCGGCAATTCCGGCCCTCTGGATGCGGAAGTAGCCAGTACCATTCAACACAATAAACTCATTGCGGCATCTGTGCTTTCCGGCAACCGCAACTTTGAAGGCAGGGTGCATCCGCTGGTGCAGGCTAATTACCTCGCTTCTCCCGCATTGGTCGTCGCTTACGCCATCCTGGGCAGCATTAATAAAGACATTCTTGCTACTCCACTCGGTTTTGACATGAAGGGTAACCCTGTGTTCCTGAAAGACATCTGGCCGACCAACCATGAAGTACAGAAAGTGATCCAACGTGTGATCAACAAAGATATCTATTACAATACCTACGCGCATATTATGGATGGCGATCAACGCTGGCAAGACATCTCTGCAAATACCAGCCTGCTCTACCCCTGGGACGATAGCTCCAGCTACATCCGTGAATCACCCTTCTGTTCCATGCCTTCCCCGGAAAATTCGGAAATCAAGAACGCCCGCATCCTGGCCATCTTTGGCGATTCCATCACCACCGACCACATCTCCCCGGCCGGCGCCATCCACGGGAAATCTGCTGCGGCAAACTACCTGTCGTCCTTGCGTATCGCACCCGCAGACTTTATCACCTACGGCAGCCGGCGCGGCAACCACGAGGTGATGATGCGGGCAACCTTTGCCAATATCCGTCTTAAAAACCTGATGCTGCCTGATATGGAAGGCAGTTTTACCCTGCATCAGCCTGGCGGAAAACAAATGAGCATCTACGAAGCATCCGAGCATTACCGCAAAGCAGGTATTGACCTGGTGGTGATTGCCGGTAAGGAATATGGCACCGGTTCCAGCCGGGACTGGGCAGCAAAAGGTCCGCTGTTATTGGGTGTAAAGGCAATCATTGCTGAGACATTCGAGCGCATCCATCGCTCCAACCTGCTGGGTATGGGTATATTACCGTTGCAATTCAAACCGGGAGAGAACGCTGCCATCCTGGGGTTGGATGGCACGGAAGAGATCACGCTGGCCGGGTTGGATACAGTTACTGCTGGAAGTGAATTGACTGTTTCAGCAACCAAACCAGATGGCCGGAGTATCCATTTCAAGGTATCTGCTATGTTGAATTCCTCTGTTGAGGTTCAACTCTGGCAATCCGGCGGAATACTAATTTCCTATATGCATCCCGCAATGTAAATTAACCGAAAACAAAGTAATTTGCAGCAACTTGTAATATACGAATGCGTTGCCCAAACATTGTATAGACCCTTCCCCTTGAAATTTCCTCATTCCGGGTTATAATTTGCCTATGAAATTAGCTTGCCCGGTTAAATTCAACTTCCTCTGCATGTGTCCCTGGCGGGATTGATTTACGCCGCCCAGGTCTGATTTTCCCCTATCCTATCATTCCAATCAGCGGCTGATCATCCCGCTAACACCTTTACTAAAAGGATGTTTTCGCATTCTCCATCCGCGAAGCTTGCCTTTCGGATTTAACCGTGCGAACCCAAGAACCACTTTTCGTCATCATCTTATTTAGGAGTCTCTCATGAAAATCGCTAACAATGTCACTGATTTGATCGGCAATACCCCGCTCATCCGCCTTAACCGTGTCACTGGCGGTGTGAAAGCGGAAGTCCTCGCCAAGCTCGAATATTACAATCCAGCCCACAGCGTCAAGGACCGAATTGGATACTCCATGATCGCAGCCGCTGAGAAAGCTGGTCAGATCATCGCTGATACGGTGATCATCGAGCCCACCAGCGGCAATACCGGCATAGCAATCGCCATGGTCTGCGCCGCGCGCGGATACCGCTGCATGCTGGTAATGCCGGATACCATGAGCAAGGAGCGGCGCATGCTACTGCGCGCGTACGGAGCAGAGCTGCTGCTCACTCCCGGTGCGGAAGGTATGCCGGGCGCCATTCGCAAAGCCGAGGAACTGGCTGCCCAGAATCCCAACTACTTGCTGCTGCAGCAATTCAACAACCCGGCCAATCCTGCCATCCACCGCACCACCACCGCGGAAGAGATCTGGCGCGACACGGATGGAAAAGTCGACATCCTGGTGGCTGGTGTCGGCACCGGCGGCACCATCACCGGCGTTGGCGAAATCCTCAAGCAGCGTAACCCAGATTTCAAGGTGATCGCAGTAGAGCCGGATTCCTCCGCGGTACTCTCCGGCGAACCCAAAGGTCCCCATAAGCTACAAGGACTCGGTCCGGGCTTTATCCCCTCGATTCTCAATACGGCTATATACGACGAGATCATCCGCGTGAAAGATGATGATGCCTTCGAGATGGCTCGCAGAATGGCGCGTGAGGAAGGCTTGCTGGTCGGCATCTCCTCCGGGGCTGCCACCTGGGCCGCGCTGCAGGTTGCGCGCCGTCCGGAGAACAAAGGCAAGCGCATCGTGGTCATTATTCCATCCTTTGGTGAGCGCTACCTGAGCACACCGCTTTTCGCCAACCTGGCAGATTAGGAGGCACTCTATGTTGGACATGATGAGAGATGATATCCGCTCAGTTTTCGACCGCGACCCGGCAGCCCGCAGTACATTGGAGATACTGTTGTGCTACCCCGGTTTGCAGGCAGTGTGGGGTCATCGGCTGGCGCATTGGTTGTGGAAGCACAAAATGAAACTCATTGGCCGCGCTGTCTCGCAGACCTTCCGCTGGACGACCGGCATCGAGATCCACCCCGGAGCAACGATCGGCAGACGCTTCTTCATCGATCATGGCATGGGCGTAGTGATCGGTGAGACCGCTGAGATCGGTGAGGATGTGACCCTCTACCACGGGGTGACGCTGGGCGGCGTCAGCTGGCAAAAAGGAAAGCGCCACCCCACACTGGAAGCAGGTGTTGTGGTGGGGGCTGGCGCCAAGATACTGGGCGCCATCACCATCGGTGAGAACTCCCGCGTGGGCGCCAACGCGGTGGTGGTCAAATCGGTGCCGCCGCAGTCGGTGGTGGTGGGCATCCCCGGACAGGTGGTCACCCGCAGCCACCCGCTGCATCACGAGCACGACAAGGCCGACCTGGAGCACAACCAGCTACCCGATCTGGTGGGGCAGACCCTGGTCAGCCTGATGAAACGGATGGAGGTGATGGAAGCTCAGTTACACATCCAGACGAATGGCAGCGCTCCGCGCGTGTCAGAGCAGGGTGTGTGGAGCGGCCAGGATTTTCAGATATAGAAATTAAGAAGAAGAATTTTCAACAGCTGGCAAGTAATTGATTTATCAGTTATTGATTTAGCACGTGCATTCCATAACTTTGCAGATATCAAAAGATTCAGCTAAAGGCAATGGGCCAGGAAACTGGCTCATTTTTGAATCCTGATATTATCTCGATTGCATGCATTAAATGGAAACATTATATTCCTTATACAAGAATCTTGAAATTCACTGATGCCTTCCTATAATGATGCTGTGGAAAACTATCAATCTTCGCCCTACCCCATCCACGAGGCATTAGTTGCTAATACATGCTGAAGGACATTCGTATGTTGTAATTGTCGGGTTCCATCCAACCAGATGTCATTGCGTTTTGGAGATAATCATGAACCATTCGGGATTTCTTAATTCGAAGATGTCTGAAACAATTTATCACCTGCTGCAGAAATTATTTTTTTCAGGTAAGAATCGAGGCAGGGGTATCCGATTTGCCTCTGTTTTGCTGTTGGTTGCTATTCTTCCAGGCAATGTCCAGGGTGCTGCACCTTTTCAAACAAAAATCTCCTCAACAACTGAAGAATATTCCCGGCAAACCAGGATCACCAATCCACACCTGCTATCTCCCAACGGGCAGGCACAATCAGATAGGGATCGAGATGGTTTATCAGACGATCTTGAGTATTATCTGGCCACAACCTATGCTCCAGTATTGATATTTGATGAAGATGAACAGGAAAATGTCAGCCAGACCCTCATACCACTTTATCAGGTATCACCATTAAGGCATTATTCCGGCCAGGATGGCGCCATGCTGGTGTTTACCTTTCTGTACGACAATGACAATGGGGCGGACCTGGATCAGGAGTGGTCGATCTTCAATATGTTTGATGATGCCTGCAGCCTGATCATGGATCCTTTTGACCAGATGACAGGTACACACTGTGGAGACACTGAATCGATTTATTTCTTTATTGGTCAGTGGGACAACTGGCAAACAACCCATCTGAATTCAATTTACTGGAAACGGCATTACGACCCTATTTATGAAACCAGCGCAGAAGTTGTGGCGTACAGAGACTTCAGCGGAGGGACAAATTACACCCATCCGGTCATCTATGTTTCGGAGGACAAGCACGGCATGTATCCTAGTCACGATGAATGTGAAGATTATGAGACTCACGTGATCCAGGATGAAACATATATACCCTGCACCCCCAAAATGGAAGATTGCAGTGGTGGGGTCCAGTTGCAGATCACTAACCTTCCACCTCAATGGAATGTGGGTGAATCAATCTCGGAAAGTACAATGAATACCACTGCCCTGGAAGGAACACATTACCAGGGATACAATCCCTGGGAGAATATTGAGTTTGCCGGCCGCACCGATTACGAAAAATTATGTACAGCGTTGGGCGGCGGATTGGGCGGTAAATGGTGTGGGTCACCATTCGCTGGCGAAGGACACCCCTGCTCCGGGTCAAACTGGTGGGGAAAGGTCAATCAAGGCTCCTGCATGAATTACAATATGGACCGTTTTGGCTCAGACTACCGGATGATCGAAATGTCTGGCCCTGACCCTGATTTTTGCAGGCAAGCCTGCGAGGAAGATCCTGCCTGTGTTTCCTTCTCCTATGTCCGGCCTGGATTCCAAGTGGCAAACGCGCGCTGTTATTTAAAGAATTCTGCACCACCATCCTATTTTAATGAATGCTGTGTATCCGGTCTGCGGGATGATTGCCTGGATTCTGGGAATTGATAGGAATGGCGAGCTGAGGAAGGGGTTTCCATTAAAATAACTGGCTTTCGGTAGATCTGTTATTGGCAAAACCAATTAAAAGATCTGCGCCCTCTGCGTTTATTATTTCTTACAAATGAAACCCGCAGATCCGGTTTTCGGAAATGAACCGGTGCAACCGGCTATGGATTGGGTGGTATCTGTGAACAAATAGCATCAGTTCAATCAGCCATTTACTTATTATTAACAGGGTGACGTACTTGTCGTCAGGATAAATGTTTTAGCTATTAATTCATTTTCCTACCAGACGCTTGCCATTCTGTTGTATAATTCCCCTAATAATTATTCTATAAATACTCATTCATTGACTATGTCTCCACGCCCGTCCGCACCCCTCTCCCTGGAATTCATCCTGCTCGGTCTGATCATCGAGAAGCCGATGCACGGCTATGACCTGTACCGCGAACTTTCCCGGCTTGAGGAGCTTACCGATGTGTGGCGGGTGAAGCAGAGCCTGTTGTATGCCCTGCTGGAAAAGTTGGAAGCCGCCGGTTTTGTAACTTCCACGCTCCTCCTCACCGAATCGCACCTTGCCCGCCGCGAATTCCGACCCACACCCGACGGGGTGGTGGCTTTCCAGGTGTGGATCGCGCTGCCGGTGGAACATCCGCGCGCAGTGCGGCAGGAATTCCTGGCCAAACTATACTTCGCCCGCAAAGCCGGCCGGCTGAATGCGCTAGCGCTGTGCGCTGCCCAGCTTGAAAACTGCCAGGAGTGGCTGTCCGCGCTGCAAAACCAATCTTCATCTCAACCCCCTGCCGCCTTCAAAAACATGGTCGACCGTTATCGCCTGCATATGATTCAGGCGACCATCCAGTGGCTGCAGGAACTCACCCGCGAATTGGAAGCCAATCCCTCTAATGTCTAAGCCGCGCACATTTTCCAAACACTCGCGGGAATACTGGAAGATCAGCCTGCTGCCATACCTGTTGTTTTTGGCAATCCCCATCCTCGGTCTTTTCTGGCGCAACGACTGGAGTAATTTTTCCGTTAACCTGCGCGATCCGCTGATCTTGCAAGCCGTGCTGCTCAGCCTGAAAACCAGCCTGATCAGCGTGCTGGTAACCATCCTCCTCGGAACGCCTGTGGCCTATTATCTCTCCCACCGCAAATACCGCTTTCACCGATTATTGGATACCCTGGTGGACCTGCCAACCATGCTGCCACCGGCGGTGGCCGGTTTGGCGCTGCTGATGGCTTTTGGGCGGCGCGGACTGGTGGGCGCCTGGCTGTCCCCGCTGGGCATTGAGCTGCCCTTCACCGCGGCAGCAGTCATCATGGCGCAGACTTTCGTCGCCGCGCCGCTGTATATCAAAGCTGCCGCCATTGGTTTCACGGATGTGGATTGTGAACTGCGCAAGGCCGCCGCGCTGGATGGCGCCAACCGCTGGAACGTCTTTCGCCACATCATCCTGCCCATCTCGCGTACCGCGTTGATCAGCGGCGCGGCGCTTACCTGGGCACGCGCGCTGGGCGAATTTGGTGCCACGCTCATCTTCGCCGGTAATTTCCCCGGCCGCACGCAAACCATGCCTCTAGCCATCTACATCGGTTTTGAAATTAATCTTACCCAGGCGCTGGCCCTTTCGATCATCATGATCGTTGTATCCGCCGCTATTTTGGCTGTGGTCAAGGGTGTGCTGCACTGGCAGGTGAATCAACTGGGCGTGGAAGAGTGGGATTGACAAACTAAATCCAAGGGGATGGATACTCCATTCTCAATTATCTTTGTTGGGGAGGTTTGCAACGCACCCTATTACTTGAAAAACATCCTCCCAGTGTCTAATACTACTCCTTCACCGTGGATTATGGGGTAAGAGTATTTTCCGATTGAACAAAGTTGATGAACCGCAGAATCTCGTGTCTCATCATATGAAAATATTAGAGAAAAGCGGATGGGTGGGGCAACGGACAGATGGAAGGGAAGTCTATTATCATTTGATTGACCGAGGATTTTTTGAACTTGCGAGAATGCTTGTCGATACGCCTTTTTATGACAAAACATTGATGAGGTGACGGAAACAAAGATTTTTAAAAAAATACATTATTTTATCATCAAATATCTCAGTGAGGATAAGTACGCAAAAGGTGTACGTGATAATCATGATCCAAGCAAGTTTTTCATCTAATAGAAGTCCGTTCCACGCTTCTGGAACAAGTGAAACTGCGGGAGCAGAACATCTGGTTGTCAAAGGATCAGTCATCGCAGATATGTTTCTTCTTAATCGGTCTCTTGGGATATCCAACTCAACTCTTCCTGCGGAATCCTTTGTTTTCAATCCCCAGCTTCTCTTTACCATGCCTGATAGTATGAAGGAAATCCCGTATGTCTGGCAGGAAGTGGCACCATGAAGAGAGTGTTCTTTACGTATTAAATAGTTTCTTGCACAAATCCATAGGAATAGAGTGTACGCTCAATAGTGGATAACCAGCCCGGCTCCAAAGAAGAAAGATCTTTACCAACATCAAACCCCGTAAAATGAGCTAATGCTACCGACGGATTAATTTTAAAACCTTCTTCATTTCTATATCCTATTGGATATGTAGATACAATTGCATGTGTCAATGGCCAAAGATAGTTATATTCAGGACGTTCACCAATATCACGCCCTAAAAAAACCCTTAACATAGTATCACTATCTCGGTATTGTATCCGTTTAAAAGCTCCTTCTCTTGTATTTTTTAGCGTCCATTGGTCTTCATGCTTAAGGTCTTTAAACATATTAAAAGACCCCACATCATCATATACGCCGTGCAGTATTGTGATGTCTTTGCTCGTGTCGTTGGCTTTGAATGCAACGCCAAACATGAGATACGGACGGTCCTCGAACATAAACTGGGAACAGGAAACGATGCTCATGGGCCACTGCGTAATCCAAATCTGACTATATGGTATACTTGCCGTACTTTCTACCCTTCCCGTAACAGAAATGAGTGGCTCAATCATATCCACTGTTATCCCCTGATCAGTCAGCCATTGTTTTTCCACGTTCGTGAGCTTGTCCAGGATATTTGCCATTGCATCAGGATCAAATGTCCCGTCTTTTTTAACGGGCATATCTATCTTGTTACATGCTTCAAATGTCTCAGGGATTCCTGCTTTCAGCTCTGGCTGTTCTGTTGAGGTAGCAGTTAGTTCTTTGGTGGGCGTTTTTGTTGGTTCCAAAGTATGAGTAGGAATAATAGGTATAGCGGTTTTATCATGTGTCGGCACAATGGTTTCAGTGATCCCCGGTTTTTCTCCATACGTTGGAAGTTCAGCAGCCTGAATGTTATGCGATTCACTGCATCCCGCAGTCACCATACCAGTAATGATAGATGCCGTGACAGCTAAATTATTTATGCGTTTTCGAAAAGAAGGACGCTCTGGTGTATCATTCATAATGATAATCCTATAGTACCCGTATTATTGTGCTCTGTCAACAGCTTCAAAAAGACCCCACAGGGGTCTTTCACAAACAAATACTAGACAATATATATTGTCCTAAGCGCACTCTGGTAAAAAAAGAATACGAAGCGAAACGCCCATCTGTCTTTTTTTATTTTATTGTTAGTATGCTCGTAAGGGAATTTGTAAAGCGATTTTTCCTCTACAAATTTCTCATACAATGAGGCCTGCCATTTCTTCTGGTGCGGTGGGAACATTCCAGCTATCCTCTTTTTTTGAATAATTGATGTTCCCACCACACCCTACGCTCGGGGTTCGAAACAACAAGTGCTCCACTTCATTGACAATAGAACATATATTCTATATAATATAAATATGATGAATGCAATAGCCAACTCCCCCGGCGACACCCTCGAACTGGCCAGCGGGCAGATCCTGGCCATCCTTGCTCCGCATGCCGGCCGCAGCCTGATGCTGGAAACTGCTGCCCGCTTCGCCCTGCGCGGGCCCGTCCGCGTGCTGGATGGCAGCAACCATTTCAACGCCTACATCGTGGCGCGTTCCATCCGCCGCTTCACTGCGGATATTGACTCTGCGTTGGCGCGCATCAGCCTGGCGCGCGCCTTCACCTGCTACCAGATGGAAGCGCTGCTGGCAGCCGCCGCTCTGCTGGTGCAGCACCAGCCGGCGCCAGCCCCCGCTACCCTGATATTCGACCTGCTGGCCACCTTCTACGACGAGAACGTCCATTTAGTCGAACGTCAGCGCCTGTTGCTGCTTTGCCAGCGTTATTTCAGAGCCATCTCCGCTCATTCGCCGCTGCTCATCAGCCTGCGCCCGGCCAGCGCAGACCGTCCGGATCAGCAAACGCTGTTGGATGAGATGCTGGCTTTCGCTGACGATATCTGGCAGGCGGAAGCCCCTGCTGCCCCCGCCATACCCAGGTTATTTTAGCGAGGTACCTTATGGGACGCACACTACCTTCCATTGCACAGGTTTTTCTGGGAGAACAGGAAGCCTTCTCCCGCTTCCGGCGCGCCCTGCGGCGCAGCGATCAGCTGGTTGTGGATGACCTGTTCGCCTCCGCACAAAAACACCTGGCAGCTACCGCTTACGCCGCCCACGCCCTGCCGTTCGAGACCTTCCTGCTGGCCATGCTGTTGGAAGAACACAAAGAGACCATGCGCCTGCGCCAACTGATCGAAGAGATGCTGTCCCCCACCGCGTCCCCATCAACACAGGAGCAAACATGATGGATGGAGCAGCGGGCTCCAGCTTCTTGGGCTGGGTGATGGATGTCTTTGAAACCGCCCGGCAGGGAGTGGTGCTCTGGTTCCTGTCCGAAGATGGCACGCGCTGCCGCTTGACGCAGCCCTTCCCGGTCACATTCTACGCGGCTGCTGACCCCGCCCGCCTGCAGGCGCTGCAGCACGAACTGGCGCAGCAGCCCATCAAGCTGTGCACGTATGAAACTCAGCGACGCGACCTGTTCATCAATGCGGAGATACCGGTACTGGCCATCGAGGTCGAGCAGACCATCCAGCAGCCGCTGCTCTTTCAACGCCTCAGCCAGGCCTTTCCAGACATCACTTTCTACGATGCAGATATCCAGCTTTCACTGCGCTACCAGGCGCGAACTGGCGTCTTTCCACTGGCTTACTGCCGTATCAACGCTGACGCGAACCACGTCGTCCAATCCATCCAGCCGCTGGATACTCCCTGGGAGTTGGATCCGCCCCCTCCACCCCTGCGCATCCTCTCGCTGGAGCCGGATGTGAACCCCGTTCACAGCGAACCCACCGAGCTGCTCATCCGTTATGAAAAGCATACCGGGCGCATCCCCCTGCAGCCAGAGCGTCCCTTCATTATTAACATTGCATCCATCCTGCAAACCTACGACCCGGATATCCTGCTGACCAACTGGGGCGATACCTGGCTGATCGACCACCTGCTCAAGCTATCGAAAAAGTGGAAAATACCGCTGCCCCTCAACCGCGAGCCTGGCCGGGGCGTAGCCAGGCGCGGCGAAAAGGTGTACTTCTCCTATGGTCAGGTCATCCACCGCGGACAGCAGGTGCACCTGTTCGGCCGTCTGCACATTGACCGCTGCAACGCCATGCTGTGGGGCGATTACGGGCTGGACGGCGTGTTCGAACTGGGGCGCGTTACCGGCTTGCCGCTGCAAATGTCCGCGCGGGTTTCACCCGGCTCCGGCATCTCTGCCATGCAAATGACTACCGCCCTGCACATGGGCGTGCTCGTCCCCTGGCACAAGCAGCAGGCTGAAGACCCGCGCAGCGCGCTCAGCCTGTTTTACGGCGACCAGGGCGGGCTGGTGTATCAGCCCACCATTGGACTGCACAGCCATGTCGGCGAGATCGATTTCATCTCCATGTATCCCAGCGTGGTGGTGCATTTCAACATCTCATCCGAAACAGTGGGCAGCCGCTCTCCGCAGGCAGAACTGATCCCCGAACTGGGCATGACCATAGACCGCACCACGCCGGGGTTGGTGCCGCTCACGCTCCAGCCGCTGCTGCGCAAACGCATCGCTTTCAAAGAGCAGATACTCACGCTGCCAGAATGGGATCCGCTCAAGAAACGTTACAAAATGTGCGCCTCCGCTCACAAATGGCTGTTGGTCACCTGTTTTGGTTACCTGGGGTATAAGAACGCGCGTTTTGGGCGCATCGAAGCGCACCAGGCGGTAACAGCCTACGGGCGTGAAATGCTGCTGGCTGCCAAGGATGTGGCGGAAGACCTGGGTTTTGAGGTGCTGCACATGTACGTGGACGGGCTGTGGGTGCGCAAGCCGGGATTGAAAACCGTGCACGACTTTCAGCCCATTTTGTATGAAGTCTCCGCAAAGACCGGACTGCCCATTTCGCTGGATGGCATCTTTCGCTGGGTGGCTTTTCTGCCCTCGCGGCGAGATGAGTGCATCCCCGTGCCCAACCGCTATTTCGGTGTTTTCCAGGACGGCACCATCAAGATCCGCGGCATCGAAGCCCGGCGCTGCGACACCCCGGCCTGCATTTCGGGTATGCAAATGGAAGTGCTCAAGCTGATGACCAAGGCCGCCAGCGCTGAAGAGCTGCCTGGGCTGCTACCGCAGATCCGCGCGTTGCTGCTGAAACGCCTGTCGCTCATTCAACAGCGCGTGCTGCCGCTGGAGGAATACCTGGTAACGCTCAAATTAAGCCGCACGCTGGAGGAGTACAAAGCGCCCAACACCCCCACCGCCGCCGCGCTGGCACAATTGCAAGCCATCGGCAAGTCGCTGCGTCCGGGTCAGCGGGTGCGCTTTCTCTTTACCCTGGGCAATCCCGGCGTCCACGCCTGGGACCTGCCTGGGATGTTCGACCCTCAGCGACTGGATGTGCAACGCTACAAGATTCTTTTCTTGCGGGCAGCCTTCACTCTGCTGCAACCGATGGGGTTCAGCGAAACGGGTTTGGAGGATTGGCTGTTTGGCCGCGAGCGTCCATCGGAACTTCCAATAGACACTTTCCGCCGGGTGGGACAGCATTTATTGCCAGCTTTTGGGTTACAGGAATCTGTATAAAGTCGGGGAGAATCTGAAGTCCACCCCAATGGAATTAATCCCCGTCATCCGCCTGTTGATGCCCCCCCATCACCACCACTCGTGGACGGAGCGTTGCCACCACATCCACCAGGTCAGATTGGGCCTGCATCACAGCATGAATATCCTTGTAGGCTGACACAGTCTCGTCATGCGCCACACCGAAATGGGCGATGCCCATTCTGTCCATGTGTTGTTGGAATGCCCTGGCATCATAGCGTTTCTTTGCCTCCGTGCGGCTCCATGGCCGTCCTGCGCCATGCGAGGCGGAATCCCACGAGGCCGCGTTACCTTTCCCACGCACCAGGAAGGAATCTGACCCGGAAGAGCCCGGAATAATGCCCAGTTGGCCCAATCCGGCTGGCGTGGCACCCTTGCGGTGCACCACCCGCCCGTGCTCGTTCACCCAAGCAAAGTTGTGGCGATTGGTGATCATCTCCACCGGTGCCAGACCGGAGACTTCCGCGAAACGTCGGTGGATCAGCTCATGGTTGGCGGTGGAGTACGCGCCCATCAACTGCATGGCATGCAGGTATTCCTGCCCCTCGGCACTGTTTAACTCAAACCATCCATAGCCGCCCGGGAATGTATTCTTTTGCATGGCAGTCTCATCCGCCAGATGCGAGTAATAGTGCCCGAGCTTGTTGCCAATCCCGCGTGAACCGGAGTGGGTGAGCAGAGCTACAAATTCCCCGCTACCATCCGCGTAACTGCCAGCGACGATATCCGCGAAGTGATTACCCGCCCCTGAAGATCCCAACTGGGATGCCGCCAGCAACTTCAGTTTGCGCACCTGCTGGATTGCCAGCCAATCGGGATGATCCATCACAGCATGCTCCATCCCCAGGGTCTTGGAACCCAGGCCGAATGACGTGGATTTCATTACCCAGCGAAGATATCGCTCGCGTACATCCGGGTCTACCAGGGCGGGGGCATCCATTCCCTTTGGTGTATCAAATATGGTTAGCATGACCATGCACGAGATGTCATAACCCACAAAGGCTGGCGAGATGGCATGATCCAGCACCACCACGCCGCCAATTGGCAGCGAATATCCGCGGTGCAGATCTGGCATACCAGCACCAGCCACTGCCACCGGCAGCCGGAGTGCGGTTTCCAGTTGTCCAATGGCACCTTCGTCCAGGGGAAGAACCGGGTTGCTCCACAGCCGGTAAGGCTGCGGCTTCACACGCATGCCTGCTTTCGGGCGACCGGAGCCAAATTCTGCTGCGACCGCTTGGATCAACGCCACGTCGCTATGGTAATCTTCCCGGTGGACGGCTGCCCAGCGGGCGATCTCCTGGTAATTAGGCAACCAGGTATATCCGTGCTGCTTCAATAGCTTGTGCGTGTCACTCGATTTATTTTTCATTTTTTCCTGCTTTCCCTCTCTTCTTGCTCCCATTAGCATCCACACTCTGCCTTAATACAAAACGCGAAGGAGATTGCCTTCGCGCTCAATGTCATATGGTTAAAAGCTAGTACTTCCTAATGACCTCGCCCAGGCAGCGCGAAATGATCATCTGGTTCTGGGGAACCTGATATATCCGCACGCGTTATGGAAATAGGGATGTATTTACGGATCATAATTAAATTATATACTCAATCATAAGGCTTTTCAATGAAACGCCTGAATGTGTGAATAAGCTACAATTAGGATATGAATCTGAAACCCCTCCATTTCTATGATGAGCCCATCACCCCCGGTTTTGACCAGGCACCTCTGCTGGAAAAGAAGCAGGGCTGCCCTGATTCCTTCACCTGGCGGGAAACGGAATACCGGGTAGTGGAGTTTATTAATGAATGGCATGATTACTCCCGCAAAGGGCGGATGGCCAGGAACATGCAGTCGCAGCATGCTTTGGTGGCCAGTCAACGCGGATCCTGGGGTGTGGGTCGGGATTATTTCATTGTCCGCGTGGAAGGTGAACGATATTTTCAGCTTTACTACGACCGGGCACCAAAAGGTTCACACCACCGCAAGGGGGATTGGTTTCTGTGGGGTGAATTATCTGAATAATCATCCAGTATTCAATATTAATATTATTTATATATATATTGACTTTTCTTATATTATATATATAATATTGTTAATATTATTTATGTTGTTATTCATATTTGGAGTATTATGAAAAATACCTTGACAGAATGCCCGGTTTGCGACCACCCACTCACTGTGACCCGCCTGACCTGCGATAATTGCAGCACAAACATTGAAGGCAGCTTCTCCACAAGTGTTGGCCAATTTACCAAACTTTCGCCTGAGCAGGCAAATTTTGCGCTTACCTTTATCCGTTGCGAGGGGCGCCTAAATCGCATGGAGGATGAACTGAACATGTCCTACCCCACTCTACGCAATCGGCTGGTAGAGGTGATCCGCACGCTGGGTTTTGAACCAGGCAAAGACGAACAATCCATCCGACTGACCAACGATGACCGTGCTAAAATCCTGGATGATATGAGCGAAGGACGCATCACCTATCACGAAGCCCGGAAATTGCTGGCTGGCGAAGAATAAAAGGGAGGCGAATCATGCCCACAAGCGAAGAACGACTTAAGGTCATGAAAATGGTGCAGGAAGGCAAGATCTCGGCTGAGGAAGCCATTTCTTTGATGGATGCTCTGGAGTCATCCATTCCACAACCTGGCAATACTGCTGGCTATTCCACGGGCTCACCTGGTAGATGGTTTCGGGTCAAGATAACAGATACATTCACCGGCCGGACACGTACCAATATTCGGCTGCCGCTCAGCCTCGTCAATGCTGGATTGAAGATGGGTGCAAAATTTTCTCCTGAAATGGAAGGCCTGGATATGAATGCTATTTCGGATGCTTTACGCAAAGGTGAGACCGGGCTCATCATCGACGTACAGGATGATAAAGATAAAGAGCATGTGGAAATCTATATCGAATAATTATTGGAAGGATATTGATCTTCTCGTTTACCAATAATTGTTAATAATAAAATTATTAGAAGACTGAATGGTCTCCCATAGAAAGAAATAATGAGCCCGGGAACAAAGGAGAATGAACTATGAAACCGCTATCATCTGACCAACTAGAAGATATATATGAAAAACACGCCAAATACCTGCGCAAAGAAGATGGAGGAGAACAGGCAAATTTTTCCAGTATGGACCTTCGAAATATTGATCTATCCAATAGAAATCTACGAGAAGCAAATTTATTCCGGGCAAACCTCAAAGGTGTAAATCTTGTCAGTGCAAACCTAACAGACGCAAATCTCGAGAGAGCTAATCTCGAAGAGGCGAACCTCTCTTTTGCCAAACTTGCAGGTATTAACTTCTCCGATGCTAATCTCTGTTGCGCTAATCTCTCAGGGGCTAAACTAACCGGAGCATCTATCACGGATGCAAACCTCGAAGTGGTCAATCTGGAAGGGGCGAACCTCATGGGTGCAGATTGTTCTGATTCAAATATTAGGGGTGCAAACCTGAAAAATGCTAACCTGATGGGCGCTAACTTCAACGATGCAAATCTTGCCGGTTCAAATCTTTGCGGTGCAAACCTGACCTGCGCCACTCTCTGTGACACTTTGCTCACAGGGGTTAATCTTGAAGAAGCCAATCTCATGGGTGCAAAGCTTACCGACGCTAATCTCAGTGGCGCAAATTTGCAGGGAGCCAATCTGTTGGAAGTATTACTAACTGATGCAAACCTTTCTGGAGCGAATCTTCACACTGCCAATCTGACCTCCGCGAAACTGACAGACACTAATCTTTCAGGAGCAAATCTTAAGGATGCCAACCTCATGGATGCTGACCTTGAAGATGCGAATCTCAGCGGGACAAATCTTTCAGGCGCAAACTTTGAGCATGCATATATTGAAGGTGCAAACATAAGAGACGCAGATCTTACGGATGTAATAAATCTTGCCACCAGGAAGTAAATCCTTTAGATCATTTTTCGTATTAACTATCACGAGTGGAGTTGGGGACTCTGGTAGTGACTATTAATTCATAAGGAAAACATGGCAAATTCTGTAAATCTTTCCAAATACTGGCTGCGTACATTTGTGATGATCTAGGCAGGACAGACTTTTTCCATGTTCGGATCTTTATTGGTGCAATTTGCGTTGGTCTGGTGGGAGACGCAGAAAACTGGCTCTGCGACCATTCTGGCTACCGCCAGCCTGGTCGCTTTCCTGCCCATGGTCTTCCTGGGACCTTTCGCCGGCGCCATCGTGGATCGAAACAACCGCAAGACCATCATGATCCTGACTGACAGCCTGGTTGCCCTTACACCCTCGCCCTGGTGTTGATTGCAGCGGCTGGAATTTTGGCACCCTGGCACATCTTCATTGCCATGTTCGTCCGTTCGCTCGGTCAGACCTTCCATGGTCCTGCTATGCAAGCATCCACCACGCTCCTTGTACCCGAAAATCACTATTCGCGGGTGGCAGGCATTAACCAGGCGCTGGCAGGCGCAATGAATATTATTGCCCCCCGGCTGGCGCTTTGCTCATTGTCGCAGTGCAACTGCACTGGGTACTCAGCCCGGACATCATTACCGCCCTGCTGGCAGTCTTGCCGTTGTTTTTTGTTCATATCCCACAGCCGAAAAATCCACCCCAAAAGGTGGATGGTCAATCGCTGGTACCTTCGTTATTGTCGGATATCAAAGGCGGTTTTATATATATTTATCGTTGGAAGGGGCTATTTTATGTCCTCTTCTTCGCACTTGTCATTAACCTACTCATTAGCCCGGCCTTTACGCCATTGCCGCTGTTGGTTACCAAGCACTTCCATGGTACTGCGATCCATTATGGGTATATGGAATCAGCCGTGGGTATCGGGATTGTTCTGGGCGGGTTGGGTCTTGGTATCTGGGGCGGTTTTAAACGCAAGATGCTCACATCCGCGATGGGTATCGCTGGCATGGGCATTGGTGCTCTCGCGCTTGAATTCGCTCCCGGCACAATTTTTACGGTAGGGTTGACTGGAATCTTCATAATAGGTTTGATGAACCCAATTGCAAACGGACCATTGCATGCAATCATCCAATCACGAGTTGAACCAGGTTATCAAGGCCGGGTGACCACTGTGACCAACAGCATTGCCACCGGACTCACTCCCCTGGCGTTAATGGTGGCTGGCCCACTCTCTGATCGTTTTGGCATCCAAACGTGGTTCACCCTGGGTGGAATCAGCTGCCTGTTGATATCCATTCTGATGGTCGCAATCAAGCCCATCTTAACCCTGGATGAGCAACCCTTTTCGCGCACGGATAAACCCCATGTGATCAGTGAGATGGAAACAATTTAAAATAAAACAGCGCCCTTACCGGGGCGCATCGTTTTTACAGCTCGAATGACTGCCCTGTGATGAAATTCTCCAGGCTTCTAATGGTGGATTCCTGCGTGTCAATGATCTCTTTTACTATATCGCCGATGGTGATCATTCCAACCACCTTATCTTTTTCCATTATGGGAAGGTGCCGAATGTGTTTGTCCGTCATGAGCTTCATGCACTCGCCCATGGTAGCCTCCGGGCTTTTGCTAAATACGTTAGTGATCATAACTTCCTGCACAAGTTGGTTCAGATCACAGCCACCGAATTTTGCCATCCTCCGCGCAAAATCTCGCTCGGAGATGATGCCCACCAGCTTTTCACCATCCATAACCAGTAATGCGCCTATATCTTTTTCTGCCATTAATTTTAACGCGTCCAGTGTCTTTGTCCCTGGAGAGACAGACCAGACAATAGTTCCTTTTGATTTCAATAATTGTTTAACTGTCGCCATTTAATCCTCCGATTGGTTAAGATATACTAATTATATGGGTATGGTCTCAAAATACAATAGAATGCCAATATTTCTATGGAATTGCCAAAATTTTCTGGGTAATCTGATAAAGATAACATACGCCAGGTTCCACTGATTTTCCATCCGTCAGGTTAGCAAGGTGTGATAGTATATAGCTGAAATTGAAAGGAGCACAGCCATGGAATCATTCGATTTCCGCAAGGAATACCGGGCTTCCCTTATGCCAAAGCCAGGGCAGGTGGAATTTGTGATAGTGCCCGCTATGCACTTCCTGATGCTGGATGGGCATGGCGATCCAAATACCTCGATGGATTATCAAGCATCTTTTGCTGCGCTCTATGGTATCGCCTACAACTTGAAATTTAGATTTAAGAAAGAGCGGGGTATTGACTACAACTTGCTCGCCATCGAATGTCTGTGGTGGGTGCAGAACATGGAACTCTTCTCTGCTGAGAGGAAAGATGATTGGTGCTGGACCATGATGCTATTCCAGCCGTATTTTATAAGCATTGCGGATGTGCGCGAAGCTGTTACTGATATCGCTATGAAAAAGCACGTCCCCGGACTGGAGAAGGTTCGTTACGAGGTATATAAGGAAGGCCTATCCGCCCAGACAATGCACCTTGGCTCGTATTCGGAGGAAAAGCCTGCGATTGATCTGCTGCATCAATCCATCGCAGAGCATGGGTACGTCAAGCGGGGGAAACATCATGAGATCTATCTGGGGGACCCGCGTAAATCAGCGCCAGAAAAATTGAAGACAATTATCCGTCAGCCAGTGGAAAAAGATAAATAATCTCAGAAATTACACCATCATAATAGAGCAATAAGAGCCTTGAACTTCATCGGAGAATTTGCAGTCATCTTCACAGCGCTTTGCTGGTCCATCTCAGCTGTTTCATTTACTATTAGCGGGCGCCAGGTTGGCTCCCAGAACGTTAACCGCATCCGCATACAGGTGGCTATCTTTTTGCTGGTCGTCATTAATTGGACCTTTTACGGGCAGCCCATCCCATTCTCTGCCGGGCAGGAGCGTTGGTTCTGGCTGCTTCTCTCGGGTTTTGTCGGGCTGGCGGTTGGGGATGCGTTCCTGTTTAAAACCTACCAGATGATCGGCGCACGGATGGGGTTGCTGCTATTGAGCCTGGCGCCGGTCTTCAGTGCGCTCATCGCGTGGCTGTTCATGGGCGAGACCCTCACCTTGCTGCAGTTCATCGGAATGTTGCTCACGCTGCTGGGCATCAGTTGGGTGGTTTTTACCCGCCAGAAAGGCGAGGATGAAACCAAGGAACCTGATCATAAAAGGCTGGGAGTTCTGTATGGGGTCCTTGCCTCCATCGGCCAGGCTGCCGGGTTGATCCTTTCGCGCCAGTGAACTTCCCCAGAAAAAGTAGACAACCAGTTAAGGGAAAAATGTAATAGCAACTGGAGGAAGGACATGACACAAGAACGCAGGAAGTACAGCAAAGAATTCAAACTGGAAGCCATCCGCTGGACAGGATGCGGCTTACAGGCCAGCCTGAGGTGTTTGATTCCCCGTATGCCCCTCGTTTACGAACATCAATACCAGGCTGCTCAACACAATTATGCCAATCGTACCGTACATGCCTGCAACGCCGAGCCGGTCTATCAACACGCCGCCGAGCAAACTGCCGACGGCCACGCCAAATCCCAACA
>PNON01000006.1 GCA_013824865.1 Anaerolinea sp.
GCGCCGCCATCCACCACGATGGCCTGCCCAGTCATGTAGGATGATTGGGTGTTATCCGCCAGGAAAAAGATGGCATGTGCAATCTCCACTGGCTGACCCACCCGTCCGATGACTGTACGGCTTGCCAGGTTTTCCAGCCGATCGAGGATTGTGCCCCCCCCGGAATGGCTGCGATTCAAGCCTGCGCGTAGCATGGGGGTATCCACGGCTCCTGGCAGGATGGCATTCACCCGGATGTTCTGCGGCGCAAATTCAATGGCCATGGCACGGGTAAGCGCCAATAAGCCGCCTTTACTGGCAGCATAGGCGGCAATATCCTTGGATGTGGCAATGGCATGCACTGATGAAACATTGACAATGGCACCTCCGCCAGCGTTCACTAATAGCGGATGTGCCAGCTTGGTGCCTAAAAACACAGAGCGTAAGTTGGAGGCCATCACAGCATCCCATTCCTCAACGCTCGTCTCCAATATCGGTTTCGCAATCTGTAGCGCGGCGTTATTCACAACCGCGTTCAGATGCCCGCCAAACTGGCTGGTCTGTTCATACACCCGGGCAATATCATCCGGGTTGGAGATGTCCGCCTGGATGAACAATCCTCCTGATGGAAAATCGTCCGTCTTGACCGATCTGTCGACCCCGATGACACTCCAGCCCTTTTCTGCGAACAGGGAAACTGTCGCCCGGCCCACCCCGCCAGAGGCTCCAGTGATTAAAACAATGGATACTTTATTTTTCATGCTAACTTCCTTTGAAATCATGGAATATCTGCAAATCCTGCGCCTTGATCCCCAGACCTTCCACCAGGTTTTTTAAGGTATTCAGGTGCACATACTCCCAGGCAGCCGGGCTGGAATTGGAATTGTGTGGCGCCAGTAGCACGTTCTCCATGAGTAACAGCGGGCTGGAAAGAGGCAGCGGTTCCACCTCAAACACATCCAGGGCTGCCCCGCCCAACCGACCGGATTGGAGAGCCTGAATCAGGGCATCTTCCTGAACAATCGGTCCACGCGCGGTGTTGATTAATATTGCCCCGTGTTTCACATTGCCTAACTGCAACTGGTTGATCAAATGGTAGCTTGTCGGGTTCAAGTCGCAGTTGATGCTGATGAAATCAGAGCGCTCCATCAATTCCGGCAGGCTGGTCATCTCTACACCCACCTCTGCAACGAACTTCTCGTCAATTTCAATGATATCGTTACCCAGCAATGTCATGTCAAAACCGCGGGCTTTGCGCAGCACCGCCTTGCCAATATTGCCTACCCCCACCACGCCTAAGGTACATTCGTGCAGCGCCCGGCCGGGGGTTTTTTCCCAGTCACCGCGCTTCATATATGTATCCATCCAGGGCAGGCGGCGCGCAAAGGTCAAGATATAACCCAACACGCTATCCGACACCGGCCTGGTAAAGGCATTGGGGGTGCGGTAAATTTTAATGCCGTATTTTTCCGCAGCTTTCTGGTCAATTGAATCGATCCCCGTTCCCCACTTGGAGATCACTTTCAAGCGTGGAGCGCAGGCTGCCATCACTTTTTGCGTATAACGGTCATCACCGCAGATCGCACCATCAAACTGGCCGGCATACTTCAGCAATTCTGCTTCAGAGAGACGCTCGTGCACCTCCGGCAGGATCAGGTCCAATTCCAGTTTATCAAAGATGGGCTTGAACCGTTCCATATAGGGCAGCATGTACGGCGCGCTCACCAGTACTGTTGTCATAAGTTCTCCTTCTTTCAATAACCGCCTAAGGTTGTCGGACTAACAAAAAATTGGTACAAATCAGTTGCCTTTTTTTTGAACTTCCAGCCGCGCTTTAATCATCATCTCCGCGATGCTGAAATCCACTTCATTGTCCACATCCCAGGCTTCCTGGGGATCGATTTCAAACATCATTGGCCGCTCTCCCAACCGATTCCGCCTGGCTTCCAATATCTGCCGGGTAAAGAGATACAGACAGGAGTTTTCTTCAAATACCGGTGGCAGGTCCTGTGTTTGCATTAGAATGGCCGGGTTGTGATTGATCGGCCGCCCCAACTCGTCATAATAACGCACCTGTCTCCGTGTCACGCCGAAGAGCGAATCATAGGCGGGATAATGTTCCAACAACGCCAGGATGCCGCGCGAAATGGTTTCCGCTTTCAGCAGCGGATTGGTGCTGTGGGTCTGCAAGTAAAGATCTGCTTCCACCTGGACAGTATCGTGTATTAGGATTTCATTCATGGAGATATCGTCCGCCCGCAATGCTTCCGGCCGGCGGTGGCAAATTACATCCGGATAATCCTTAGCCAGCCCATCCAAAATCACATCACTATCGGTATCCACTAGGATGGCGGATACCTCCGGCACCAGCAACAAGGTTTCGATGATATGGGCATATAGTGGTTTGCCGGCAATCAGGCGGTAATTCTTACCCGGCACCCGCTGGGAATGGTGGCGCATCGGCACCAGTGCTACGATCTTTTTTGAAGGCATCCTTCACCTCTTTTTATTTATTATACGCAATCGGCTCCACTTTGCGGGTAGAATTCTGTGTTTCAGTCTGATTAGCAAGTTTGGGGTAATAGAACCGCTGCTTCAATTGCCAGGTAAGCGGCCCGGAGCGTCTGTAGCCCCTGAAAGTGCCCCAGAACTGCATTAACCTGAACCAGATGATGTCCTTCCAATGCGCTTTTAGCTTCTTTTCCCCGGCTGCCGCTTGCCAATCCGTGATGATGTTCGCGGCAGACAATCGTAAAAAATCCCATAACCGAAACTGCTCATGCGGAAAGATACGCTTGAAAGCCATCCCCTCGCGCAGGTAGCGGCGGTAAATGCCTTTCGGGTTTTCCTGGTGCACATGGATGATCTCGGCGTTGGGTACATACTGAATACTGTATCCGAGCTTCATCACCCTGTGCGCCCAGTCCAGGTCTTCCAACCCGGGCAGAATCTCGTCATATCGCAGCTCCTGCCATAACGCTTTCCGGATGGCGGCGTTCGCATTGTTACAGAACGGATGCTCCTGTGTGGACGGCTGTCCATCCGGGAACCATTGATGGAAGAGTTGCTCTTCGGAATACTGGCTGGATTCGTTGCCGCGCTGCTTGCCATACGTCAGCGCCACCTTCGGGTTCACAAATGGTTCTAGCAGCACTTCCAGCCAATCCGGGTAGATCGGGTAAACATGCGCGCTGGCAATCGCCACCAATTCATGGCTGCATGCTAGAATTCCCTGGTTAAGCGAATAACCGAAGGAGAATTCCTGCGGGTTGATTTGCACAATCTTCACCGGGTATCTGCTGGCAATTTCCACCGTCCGGTCGGTGGAGCCCGAATCCACCAGCACGATTTCCACATCTTTCACCGTCTGCAGCAGGATGCCCTCAAGCAGTTTGCCAATGTGCTTTTCTTCGTTATAGGCACGGATTACGATGGAGGCGCTCAATTTGCTCCCAGTCATCATGATAAATTACTCCAGCCCGGGTAGATATTGGAACAGCGGGATTCCGCCCACGCGAGCGATGCGTTTAAGATGCTGTGGCAGGAAGGCGCGATACGGATCACTCTCTTCGGCCACATACTTTTTTTCATATACATAATCCAGTCCAATCCGGTTTAAGTATTCATCCGCAGTACCCGTTTGCATCATCTCGAAGTATTCTACGCTGTTCATCAGCCCATCCAGGTTGACGATGGTTCGCTCCTGGATGAAGTATGCCAGGCCTCCGCCACCGGTGGTGCCAATGAGTGCTCCGGGTTCGGTCAGCCCTTCCAATTCACGTGCCTGCAAGATGAACGGGTTTTCTGAACGGTTGCTGACATCATATGGATATAATCTTCCAAGCTGGGTGCCCAATGACGCCACAACAGCAACAACTACTGCTGTCTGCAGCAACCGGCCGGAACGTTCCCCGGTGGTACTGGCGATGTTGATATACAATGCATCTACGATCACGGCCAGTACCAACACGCCCAGCACCAGGCTCGGTATCCAGTACCATACGCGGGTGTGCAGGTAGCCGCTGATACCATAATACAGGGCTTGTACCAGGCAGGCGGCAAATAACGGAACAACACCCAGCTCATTTATTTTTTCAATCCAATAATTAAAATTCTGACGCAGCACAAGATAGACCACCAAGACCAGTATTGCAATCCCCAGCAGATCAACCATCAGCCTGCTGTTTTTTGTAGCAACACCCAGCCATTCTGCCAGCGGGTTCGATACCAACCTTACTGCTGAAAAAAACAGCGGCCATGAAGTATCTCCCTCTACTGTAAAGCCAAGCACTCCGCCAAAAGTGGAAGGCACCCGCCCATAGATGGGGTTCACCAGGGTGGACCACCAGTGCTTGATCTGCCCGCTAACTGGCAGGAAAGTACCAAACATCCAGCGGTTGAATCCCATATACAGAACAAGGAAGAATGCATTCGGAAGTGCATACGAAATCGCCAACTGTAATTTCCCGATATTCGTTTTCAATTTAGGCCAGGTAACACATACATTTGCCATGGTGGGAACGCTTTTCAGCCATGCTGGCAGCCGGGTGAGAAACAGCCACCCCAGACTGAGACCCGCGTCCACCAGCACCACTATGCGCGGAAAGGAACTGATTATCCCGTCAGCGCTCAGCAGCGCGAGAATCCCAAAGCTGATGACCGCTGGCCCGGCTAGCGCCAGCAGCAATTTTTGCATTGTCACCCGCCATGCCCAACGATCCGGAGAGTAAAGACCGGTAATAAAATAGAAAATCACCTTAAGCAGCAAGAGGGCGCCAATAAACCAGTAGGCAGATTGCGCGTAGAAAAAGAAACCTTCCGCGCCCCCAAGCCGCAGGAAGTAACTGCCCGTCAAGATCACCGGGATGAATGCAATATCCAGAACCAGCAAACTGCGTCCTTTTTCACCATCCAGCAGCAGCCATATACCGGCAATCGCAGCCAGGTAGATGTTATCCAGCCGGCTAAGAATGGCCAGTGTAGCAATTAAACCAGTGACCATCGCATGGCCGCGCAGCCAGCCACCGCTATTTCGATGGTCCATACAACTGACACGGTAGATTAGCCAGGTAATAAATAACGCGGATATTCCCGATTCCATCCCCCCCGTCGTCACCACCGCATGGATGCTGTTATACGCCACCCAGAAGACGGCTATAACCATACCGGTCGTTTTTGATAACCGGTGCGAGATCAGGCGGAAAAGGATTACAGCGGTAAGACTGGATGCAAGGGCGGATGTCATCACTATCACACGCAGGGGCAGCACTAGGTCACTGCGCGAGAGTAGGAATACCGGTATGCTGATCAGCATCCACAGCGGGTGATACCCGTTAGTCAAACTGATACCATCGAAGGTGGATCCCATCCCGGCACCAATATTCTGCGCCACCTTGAAGTAGTAATAGGCGTCATCATTGTTGTACCAGTTCAGCAGGCTGCGGGAAGGTGACAACGCCACGTACAGGTGCGCCAGCAAGCTCGTCGCCACCAGGAGCAACTCAAACCAGTGCTTTCTAATCCAGAGCTTCAATTTACCCAGTCCCATCCTGATCTCCTGGTTGTCTACCAGTCCAGGTCCTTTTCATATCCTAATTTTATGAGCATCTCTCCGGCAACCAACTTGAATAAAGCTTTATTCTCCGGTGAAAATTGTGTTTTCCACCCGCCGGACTTCCCCTGCCTGAAGGTGGGCGAGCGTTGCGGGTCGATCATTCCTTCCAGCTTCTCCACTGTCTGCTCCTCGGGTATGTTTGGTTTGAAACCTCGGGCAACAGCATGGTTAAGCACTTTGCGCACGGTGGCAGTGCGCTCCTCCATGAAATCCTCATACTTGATGATTAATACTTCCGGGTGTAGCAACCAGTTTAAAAAAGGAGCGAACCGTCCGGCAATATCCAGAAAGGGGGTATCCGCTTCAGGTCTGCCCAGGATGCTGGTTTGCAGGCGTTCGTCGAAATTCGTGAGGGTATTTGCATAATAGGCATGGTGGACGTGGTTGGGTTCGATCTTGGTGACATAATGAACATGCGAAATCACCACATCCCGTGGGTCGCGCAGGATAAAATAAGCGCAAAATCCATCGCGAGTGAAATGCTCCACGATCTCCGGTCTGGCATGCAGGTGCCCATAACCGATATCCCCATGAGACAGGCGCCCCAGCTCCCTGAAGATCTCTGCATTACTGCGTTCGCGCCCACTGGCGCCTTCATACATGACCACCGCCGGCAGGCCGGTATCCACTGCCGGCCCCACCAGTGGAAAGCCCTCCAATACTTGGGTCAGCAGGTGGGTGCCGCTTTTAGGAAACGAATTGGCAAAAAATACCGGGGATACGGATAATCGGGGTTGATGATTTGCAGCCAGGGTCACATCCCGCCCGGCTCTTCGATAAAATCGACGTACCAGCTTGGCCTGGTATTTCATCCTGGTCTTAAATTCGGGGATTAGGCCGCTCATTTACCAGTCCTGATCTTTCTCATATCCCAGCCGCTGTAGCAGGTCGCCCGTCTGTTCCTTAAAAAAGGCGATATTGGCTGCGGTAAAATGCTCCCGCCAGTCACCTGGCTGCCCCTTGCGGAATGTGCCGGATCGCCTGGGTTGCACTGACGCTTTCAATGCCTCCACGGCTTCAGCCCGCGAGACGCTTGGGAAAAATCCATGCCCGGCAAGGTGATCTAAAATGCGTTGGATGGCTGCATCCCGTTTCAGGATCAACTCCTCGAAGCGCAGGCTCAATACCTGCGGCTGTTTCAACCATTCCAGGTAGCGGCTGTATTTCAACGCGACGCCAGACAGGGGAGAATCTTCTTCATCCACCCCGCAGATGGCAGCATGGATGCGCTCCTCCATCGTTTTAAGTTCTTCGGTGTAATGGCGGTGCATGTTGTGACCCGGGTGCATCTGCGTCGCGTAAAACACGTGCGAGATAATCATATCCCGTGGATCGCGATACACAAAAATAGGCGCGATATGGGGTTGGGTGAGCGCGCTCAAGTATGGTTCCACCGCTTTCAAGTAGCAGTAAGTAAAGTCTCCCGGTTTCAGGCGCTGGATGTTGCGCAGGATGGCTTGCTGGGATTGGATGACATTCTCTTCATCCCGGTTCAACGGCGGCATGCCCGGATTCACGAATGGCCCAATCTTCGGCAATCCCTCGAGAATCTGGATGATCAGGTGCGAGCCGGATTTTGGCATGGAATTGCCAATTACCACTGGCATACGGTCCAGTTCACCAGCCCCCCACCTTGCAGCCGTGGAGAGCCGTCGCGCCCGCCAGCGCAATCTTTTAACCGGGGCTTTCAGGTTCGCACCCTTCATTTATCACCCAACAGAAAAGGCTGATCAGCGGTCAAGCCACCTAAAATGACCTTCATCGTTTCGGACTGATCCGGCGATAGCTTATCAAGGGAAAATTTCTTCATCAACACCAAGCCTGGACGTTGGCTTTCTTCCAGGAATTCATCAAAGGACAGCGCTGTTTTATATAATTGATAATACAGGAATTTCCGGGCATTCACAACGAATTCAGGTGGAACCTCAATGCTTTCAGTACACAGGAGTTCTTCAGCTTTTTCCATGCACGTCGGGATGCTCTGCGGGAAGAAAACCGTTGGGTAGCGTGTATACCGCGATCTGCCGGCGGAAAGCACCGGCGCCCCCATGATGGCCGCTTCCAACCCGATGCTTGAGTTATACACCATTACAAACTTGGATTTCTGAATAAGCTCATACGAGCTGACATATTCCAGCGCGTCAATGTAAAGGATGTTCGGCAGCAAGAGCGCCCCGCTGTGCTTCACCCAATCGCGCACTGTTTCGCGGCTCTGCTTGGCGGTTCCCGGTCGCAGTTCATCCGGGTGGGCGCGGATCACAAAAAGCGTCTCCGGGTGCCTTTTCGCAAGCTGCGACACATGATCCAGCCAGGTGAACATATCCGGAAAGACTACGTTGGAGTGCGGCTGACTGGTATCAAAAATAACGTTGGTAAATACCGGCACGGTTTGTGTGAAACCAGCCATCTTTTCCAGCAGTTCCGCATCCAGTGGTTTCATCCCCTGCCAGAACTGGATGCCCGCCATTTTAAAGTTGCCTTGGAACCGTTTTTCCAGGTAGTCATCCAGCCGCTGATTCTGCGCATCTGTCAGCGTTGCCCCTTCAGGGATATCGATGGGATATGCAGTAGCTTCCCCTTCTGTAAAGAAGGCAGTGAAAGGCAGCATACCCACCTCATGTGCCACAGTGCGGATTCCGCGCTGCCGGGCAATGTACCTGGCTGTGGCTTCCGGGAAGAACTGCCCATTGAACACCACCACTGCCTGCGGTTTGACCTGGTCCAGCAGCCGGGTGAAGTTCTGAGCCACATTCCAGGCAGAGAGGATGAACTCCCGATACAGGGAGCGGGTGGCTTTATCATCTTTCAGATGATGACGGCGCAGTTCCCAGCGTAAAGCAGGCATAACCAGCTTACCTAAAGGCAAGTCAGCGAAACTCAATTCTTCCAGCTTTTCAATCGAGAGGTCAGCCATCGCCTGGCGTAATTTCTCGTCTAACAGGTAGCTGAACCACACCGCCTGCGCCCCGTTATATTCTGCTTTTGAGTGTTCAATGCATTTCGCGCACGGCGGCTGTTGGCTCAGGTCATCCCGATTGGTTCCCAGGACGCAGCGGCTCATACCTGCATTGCACACAAAATGCACTACGGGAATACCTTGCAGCCGCAACCCCCAGGCAGTCAGCAATGAAAAGCCAGCATTCAGGCTGAGACCACCCAGCCGGGTGGAGGCATTAAAAAATATCACCGGCTGTTGTTGCGGATCAATCACCGAGTTCGCACCTATTGCCCGCCCAATTGCGCGGATGCGCGCGTCATTTTCCCTGCGCCTGAAACTGGAACGAATCCTTTGGATGGCTCTCAATAGTCTCGACATTTATTTGCTCACGGGTTGCACACCCGGTTATTCTCCACGCTGCGGTAATCATAGGGGGCTTTATCTTTAGACGCATAATTGATATCCGGTAATATCTCAAATTTTCCATTGAAATAGGTATTAAAAACCACCCGGAAGGTATTGACCGGGGATATCTCCTGCCATACGGGATTATTCTCCTGCCCGGGGAGAAAATAAGCGTTTAGTATCAAAGAACGCTTCGGGTCCACGCCGTGATCACCCTGCAGGATGATGACCGGCGGTGTCTTGGAATCGCGGACGATCTGCTGCAGGATTGGGATCAACCGCATATTAATATAATCCAACTGGTGACGGTAACCCACGCTGTAATCCTTGGCGCTTGGACCTTTCCCATCCTCTCCATAGCTGGAAGGCAATTCCAGGTTCACACCATCTTTGGTGAACACAAATGGCGGATGTGGGATAAGGATATGCGCATACACGAACTTGGGTGATTCTTCAGTTGCCAGGATGGGCAGCTTATCCAGCAGATACAATTCGCGGACGACATGCACCCGACGGGTATCCAGCGCATCTGCCACCGGGGTCAGCCACTTCGTTTGCACGTCCGAGAGAATAACGAATGCTGTAGTTTTAATCAGCAGCGATTCAAAGGCATTGACCCGGATCGGGTTCTTCTGGTTCTCAAGCTCCACATAGGAGGGTACCAGGAACTCATCCGCGTCCCGTATTTCAGTGAAGGTGAAGCCGGTTTCAAAGTTGATGAACCGATAGCCCATTTGCTCAAAGATGCTTCGCACCGCGCTTTGATGGATAAGTGAAGGTAAGCCGCTGCGGTCTTTGCTGCCCCCTGTGTATTGGCTGCCCAGTGTTTCCAGGTAGTTCATATTGAAACTGGAAGCCAGCGAGAGTTCAGTCATGTTGTAATTGGTAACACTGCAATGTGCCACCACGAACCCCAGGTCTTCCAGCTGAGCCAGGAACTCCGAGTTATCATAGCGGAAGCGCTCCAGCAGCACGTCATCCCGGCCGTACATGTCCAGGATGATGTAATAAACATCCGGTTTCTCAGTTACCGATTCGTGTCCATTCACTGTTATCCCGGAAACAGATATGGCATTCCGGCTTTCGTTTTGAGCGGTCATCACAGTATTGGCAGCCAGTTGGTATAGGGGAAAGATCACCAGCGCCAGGGATAAGATATTGGCTGCATTTGATATGGTCTTAAGATGCTTACCCAGCCGCGAAACACCCCAGAAGGCTAGCCCTCCGATCGCCAGGAAAGCCGGGATGAGATACCTGTGTCGGCCTACAATCTCGCCCAGCAATGTGACTGTCTTCAGAACTGTGAGCACCTGCCCATAACTGATGAACAGCAGCAAGCTGACTGAACTGTACATGGCTGCCCGCTGCCAATCTTTTACCCGCCAACGCAGCAATAGATAAACTGCTGCGCCCATCAGCCCAAATACCCCAATCGACCGGAGGGCATCCCCCGGTCGGATCTGTAGAATATTGCCCGCCAGCAGCGCCAGCGGCGCGTAAAGAGCGAGAAGAAAGGGATGGAACGGAATCTTCTCCCTGTATTTCACAGGTTGCATGCTTTGTTACTTTCTTTCCAGTAAATAGAGTATCCTCTTGGAGCCAGCAATGGTCTGCCCCTCCAGGATCTTATAATAATGCTTGAAAGCCTCTTCAAACCCCTCCGGCGTGTAGGCTGGGAAGATATCCTCACGGGTGGTCAGCAATCGATCCACCTGAGAATCACCTTTAGGGACAAATTCGATGATCAGGTACCGCCCAGCATCGGCAAAGAATTTAGCCAGGGTGACCAACGGCACATTGTTGGAGATTGCCATGTGATGGATAAGCGCAAGCGCCATGACACATTCCGCAGGCCCGCGTTGCAGGAAGGAATCACGCTCCGCGTTGTGCCAGCCAAGGGAAGGCGACGGGTTGGTCAGATCCAGTACCAGCGGCAGGATATGCTTTTCGTTCTTTTGCTTCATCACCTGGTAGGCTTGCTCCACTGCCAGGGGGTCAATATCAAAAGCGGTAGTGAATATGCCTTTATCACTGGCAATGCGGCTGAAGTAGCCGGTATTCGCCCCCAGGTCCCATACGGAAGCTGGCTTCACCCTGTCCAGGTAGGCAGACACGAGTTTGCCCTTCTCACCCAGCGAACTGTCTGAGTAGTTGGTGGCGTCATAATATTCCGCCCACTCTGTCTTGACACCTTTGAGCGCCAACGCTTTGATGGTGGATTCTAGCGAATCCATTAATCCCAGGAAGGCATTGCGCCCCATCTGACCTTTTATGTCCTTCTTGGCCAGCGGATTATCCGCATATTTCATTTGCGCGGCAGCATGTGCATGGATATGAGCGCCCAGCCCCAGGTTTAGCTTTGTGCTGCCTGGCAGTAGCTTGCTCGCCAGGTCCAGCGGGATGCCATCAATATACACCCGCATCAATTGGGACAGGCGGATATCCACCAGTGCCATCAGCGCAAGCGGCGCCAGAAAATGCTGACAGAACTGCCGGTAAGCCACCCAGGGCTCGCCTTCTTTGTAGGTCTCAAATGAGAGAGTATCGATGAAGATAGGCTTGCCTGCATAAAACTGCATATTATAGGCGCTGGCATCTTTCAAGGCAAAGCCTCTTGCGTATGCCTGTTTCTGGATCTCCAATGTTGCCAGCGCGGCATCCTTATATTGCGAGAAGGACCACTCGTATGGATACGATATTAGTGGTAGCTCTAATGGCTTAATTACCTTGTAAACCAGCTCTTTGTCTGCTGGTTTTTCATCCACCTCTTCAGTAGGGACTAGCAGCCCCTGCTTTGTCAGTTCTGCCAACAGACCGGACTGCACCAGCCGTTCATACTCAACCTGGTAATGTTTGTTCACCTGGCGAAAGAGCGTGCCATCCCGCCGGAACATGAATCCGCTTGGATCGCGAAAGGATGATGCCAGGCTATTTGAGCTGCTCATCCTTTGATTCTTCCTTTTTTCCGCCAAAAAGACCAGTAAAGAAATTCTTGATCTGGTTCCAGAAGGATTTGACGACAAATGCGCTACCCAGTAAGGCGGCAATCAGGATCTGGATCAGGTAGCTGCCGGATCCCGGATCCAGGTATGCCAGCTTGGCGCTGACCGCGCCCGCAATAATTCCAGTAGTAATCAAATTCATTAACATTGTTTCTCCTCCAATATCACTTAATCCTGCACCCTGCGCAATCTACGCAGGGATGGCAGTTCACTATCATAAACGTGTTTCACGCCATCGCCAAGTGATTTTTCTGTCACCCGGATATACTTCACCAGCTTCTCCACCCCGCCCGGTTCCACCGAAGCAGCCTGGTCGGAGCCCCACAGGGCACGGTCCATGGTGATGTGACGCTCGATCAGGCATGCGCCCAGCGCCACCGCCACCGCTGAAGGGATCAGACCCACTTCGTGCCCCGAATATCCCACCGGTACCGGGAAAGTTTCTTTTAGCATCTGGATCGCTTTTAAGTTCAGCTCTTCCGGTTCGCATGGATAGGTGCTGGTGGTATGGGTCAGCATCAGGTTGTTAAAACCCGTGACCTGGGTGGCTGCCTTGATCTGCTCCACCGTGGACATGCCAGTGGAGAGGATGATCGGTCGGCCAGTGGCGCGTACCCGCTTCAACAGCTCATGGTCAGTCAGTGACGCAGAAGGGATCTTGTAGCATACCGGTTGATATTGCTCCATGAAATCCACCGCTGGCACGTCCCAAACGGATGAGAACCAGGTGATTCCCATCTCCCGGCAATATCGGTCGATCTCCCTGTATTCCGGCTCGCCAAATTCCACCTTATAGCGGTAATCCAGGTAGGTGATGTAACCCCAGGGCGTCTCGCGCATCTGTCTGCGCTGCTCTGGTGGTACGCAAAGTTCCGGCGTGCGTTTTTGGAACTTTACCGCATCCACGCCATAGCGGGCAGCCACCGCGATCATCTCTTTAGCCATGTCTAGGTTGCCATTATGGTTGATGCCAATCTCAGCCACAATGTAGGTGGGGTAACCGTCCCCTACTGTTTTTGATCCTATTTGGATTGTATTAGGCATTTTATCTCATCTTCCTGCATTCATCCTTTACGCAGGGTGATCCTTCCATAACTTAAGTATTAATAATTTTACTATGAGTCCGTTGATTCAGAGAACCGGGTATGCGGCAAAAAGAAAAGGAAAGATATTTACAAGCTTTATTTTTTGAATCATTTCGTAATATCTCCATGGCCTTATCGGATTCATATTACCTGGCCACTCAAATCACAGGGAAATCATGTGTTTATTAACTAAAGTAGCATTTTGTCGCAACTGCCATTTCCAATCAATGATTTTACCCGGGTCATTCCATTCATACCACCAAGCTACATTACTCAATTCGTAACGCTCATTATGAAAACACTTTTTAAGGTATGTTAGTTTTGACTGATTGTAGCGTTCATCAGAGATCAATTTTCGCGTAGAACAGCCCAGCCGGGACTATAGTACAGTTGCAAAATGATAGTGGATTATAATCGAATGAGCAGAATAAGGTCAGAATAATGCAAAAAACCATGGGTTGGCTGCGTTCCATTGCAAAAAACGGGTATCTCCCATCCATCATCCTGTGGGGGGGTATACTTTTTCTTGTTTTTTCCTCGCTGCAAACTTTCTTTTCCGCGATAACACCCAAAGGCATAGGCCTGACGACTGATTCAGTGGCATATATTTGGTCAGCTGAAAACCTGCAAAACGGATTGGGGTTAGGCAGATTGACAGGCAGCGGAGCCTTCAAACCGATGACCCACTGGCCTCCGCTCTACTCCATTTTGATCGCTCTCATCGGCAAACCCGGGATTGATAATTATGAGGTTGCCAAATACATCGGTGCTGTCTTACTGGCGCTTTATATTTTATTGCTCGTCATCGTTACCGGTAAGGTCTCCTCCAGCCCAATCGCTGTGATCGGCGGAGCCATCCTGCTTGCATCCCCCATCACCTGGATTGTCTTCCTTTATGCCCTGTCTGAACCACTTTATCTGGTTCTCATGCTGGGCGGGTTGCTTGCATTCCTGCGTTTCCTTTCATTGAAGCGCAAGATTTGGCTGATCCTTTCCGCCTTTATTGTTTCGCTTTCCATCGTCACCCGCTATGTCGGAGTGGCTATGCTGGCCGCATTTATTCTAGCATTCTGGTTGTACGACCTCAAAGCCTGGAAATGCAAACTAAAGGACTCCATCCTTTTCCTGGCTATTTCCATCCTGCCTCTCGCGCTCTGGTTGGCTTACAACCAGTTTGCCTTCCACAACGCCACCAATCGCTCGCTGCTTTACAACCCCATTCCCCCCGCTGATTATTCTCAATTATTGGAAACGATCAAATTAATGGTTAAACCAATTACAGGTTTCTTTGATGTCGGAATGAGGAAAGTTATACTGAGTGTCGCCTTCCTCGCCTGGGGCGGCTACCTTTACCTGGATGCAAAACGGGGCAAACCAGTTGCTGAGACTCCGTACGAATCGAGTCCAGTCAGGTTTCTCATCATCTTCAATATCATCCATGTGTGCTTGTATTCCGTCATGGTGGTCATTTCGCGCCTCTATTTTGACCCCATGATCGATATCTTCCGAGAGCGAATCATCTACCCGGCCTACCTCTCCCTCTTTATCCTGCTGGTCTGGTGTGCCGGTTATCTTTGGCGGGTAACAATCCGCAAAGGCTGGTTCACCACTGCTTTGTCCGCCATTTTATTCGCTTTTCTATGTGTCTCGTTTTACCAGGGTTTCAACCAGGATACTTCTTACCTGGTCAAGAAAAGCATCAAGGACGGGATTGGGATTGCCGCCATGCGCACGGACACGCACCCGATTGTCAAGGTATTCCAGGGGTTACCCCCCTCTGACCTGGTCTATTCGGATAATATCGAGGTGCTCTACCTGTTGACAGGATATCCCTCCTACCAGTTGACTGATACATCGCTGGATAATTTCAGCCTGCTCGTCAAGCAGAACGCGCACAAGCGCACATACTACGTGATCTTTCGCACCCGCGCGTTCACCAAAAATGTCCTCGAATTGTTTCCAAATATCAGGCTGCTCTATTCCGCGGAGGATGGAAAAATACTCGAGCAATTTGAGTAGCAATATTTCTTATTTTAATTTAAACACCACCATGATTTCCGTGCCACGCACCATGATGCTGTAGTACTTTTCTGGAAACGGGTAATCTTGTGGATGCCCCCGGTAATTGCTCACATAATAGTTTGCCCGCTCAGGGGAATCAACGATCTTGAACCGGCTTGCAATTTCAGATGGCAGCATCAGCCGGATGTAAGATTTACCGGGTGAATTTTCCAGAAATACCTTGATCTCAGGTGACGCGTCATTTGCCAGAATGTAGTCCAGTGCCTGCTTATAAGATAATCCCCAGTAATCCAGTTCATATTTTTGTCGTAGCGTGGCGGGGTTTCCAGCCAGGAAGTTGAAATATATATTTTCGTAGGGGTGGTTTTTCACCATAAAAACCACAGGTTCCAATATCCCGACCAGCATGATCAAACCCGCCACCCCAACCGCCACCTTGCCAGGGAACCGCGCGGACATGAATTGCCAGATTCGCCTCATCCCCCAGACTGCGATCAACACCCCGGCCGGGTAAATGAAAAACGCATGCCGCCAGCCGTCATAGAGGGTGGTGCGCATGGCAATGACCGCCAGCACAGGCAGGTATAACCAACCAAAAATCACCAGCCAGTCGTTTAACTGCGCTGAGTTTGCCTTGATCAGACATCCAAATTGCCTGCGGGCGATATTCGCAGCCCCGGTGATCCCTGCCCACAAGTGGGTAATAACAAATCCACAGACCACAAGTATGGGCGTGGTAATCCCAATCCAAACCGGCAGGTAATGCCAGGGCAGGTTCTGCCCAGGAATAAGCTGCCCCATATAGAGGTTGATGGATTTATAGGGTCTGGCGTTCATTTCAATCAGCGCGTTGCTGATCTGCCTCAACGGGTCGTGCCACAAAATCGGCCAGAACATCATGGTGAACCCCAGTGTTCCGATGATATATACCCCGAAAACCAGTAGCAGCCTTTTCCATTCAGCCCGGTTTTGTAGCAGCAGGAGAAAAAATCCTATTCCCGTCAGCAATACGATGACCAGCCCGGAAATGCGGGTGGAAAGCGCTATGGCTGTTGTTACTGCATGCGCGCCTGCCATAATAAAGGTCACCCCTGGTCTGCGCTTGTTTTTAAGCGCATCCGTGAATACAAACAGAGTCGCTACGGCAAAGATGTATGCGTCCATCAATGGGATGTCTTTAGCGTTATACAGCGAATCAGCGAAGATCCGTGGGCTGACAATCAACAAAACGCACGCCAGCAGTGCCCACCCCCTTCTTTTAAACAAGCGGAATGCCAGGAAATAAAACGACAGCAGTCCGATCAGGTTGATGGAATAGATGGCAAGGTGCCGCGCGTAATAATAATCAGAAGGTGAAAGGTCTTTCATAAAATAATAGATTCCGACTTCAAAGAACGGACCGTAATACCTATCTGTGAAAGTGAGCAGCTCGGGATTACCTTTGACGATATAATCGTAGTTGACCCTGGCAATATCGATCTGCGCCTTTTCATCCCAGGGAATCCCATAATCCCGATAAATCTCCCTGCCCAATAGAAAGAGGGCAATGATCAGGATCACCGCCAGGTAATGCGTCTTGATGAACCGGAGTATTTTCATCCCCTGTGATTATCCTATCAAAGCCATAGTGGGTCAAGAAACCCCTGCGTTTCTAAATACGCAGGGGAGTGGATATTCAAAGATGCCTGCTTTGAGTAAGTTATCCGGCATACGGTGGGAATAATCAGCCAGTAGCGAACCCGACGGTTATCCTCTTTCCATCAGCATGTCGCACAGTTCGCGTACCGCACCGTGACCACCGCGGCGGGTTAGAGAGATATCTGCCATCTTCAGCACTTCCGGTTCAGCATCCACCGGCACTACAGCGCAGCCCACCAACGGAAAACACACCAGGTCGTTCACATCGTTCCCAATATAGACCACCTCTTCGGGTTTCAGATTGCGCTCCCTCATCAATTGTATTAATGCTTCATCCTTGTGTTCAATACCCTGGATTACTGGCAAGTTCATTTTCTTACAGCGCGCCGCCACCACCGGGTTTTTCTCCATGGATAGGACCATCGATTCGATGCCAGTTTTCTGGCGTAAAAGGGCCAGTCCCAGGCTGTCGCTGCGATAAGCAGCAACTGTTTCTTTGCCAGTCTCATCTACCCACACCCGGTTGTCTGTCAATACACCGTCGAAATCCATGACTAGTAATTTCACTGTTTCGGGTAACGGACGTGTGACCTTGCCGGGGTAAACCATGTTCAACCCGGAATGCCATACCAGCCACTCTGCCCGCTGCCAATCGCGCGGACTGTCAATATCCACAGCGAAAGCCGGGTCCACAACATACGGCAGGATTACTTGTCCACTCATTGATTTTAATTTTAATATCGTCGTGGCACGGATCACATCAATGTGCCCGGTTTGCCAATAGGTAGGGGGCAGATTCTGTCGGGGTGAGTTGAAGGGCTCAGCCACGCCTTCAACAGTCAGCAGCGGATGCATATAGAGATTCTCGTCAATGCGCCACATTTTATAAGGGTTTTGTCCCGACGGAATAACTCCGCGCACCGAATGGGCTGCGGAGTGGTCCAGGATCAGCTGAACACCATTGTCCACCATGTCCGTCGGGCGGATGGGTGAAGTTGGCCGTAATTGGAGCAGGATATCCGGCTGGTATTTTTCATTCTCCATCAGCCAGTTGAGTGCATGCTCAAACAACGGAAAATCCATTGAGCTGTCCTGCGCCAGTTCAGCCGGTCGCAGGAAAGGAACATCCGCCCCCAAGCGGCGGGCGAGATCGGCAATCTCTTCGTCGTCCGTGGAGACGATCACCCTGGTCACCAGGTGAGATTGCTTTGCGGCGGCAATGCTCCAGGCAAGAAGTGGATGCCCGGCAAAGCTGCGGATATTCTTGCGCGGGATGCCCTTGGAACCACCACGGGCTGGTATGATCGCCAGGATCTCAGTGCGTTCTACCATGCTGTCCATCCTCCGTCCACTATCACATTGGACCCAGTCATATACGAAGACGCATCAGAAGCCAAAAAGAGCAGGGCGCCATTCATCTCATCCCGGCGGGCCATGCGGCCCAGCACCGTGCGCGCGGAGTAATTTTGCGTGAAAGTTTCATCATGCTCATTATAAACGCCGCCCGGAGTCAGCGCATTGGAGCGGATCTTCGTCCCGGCGTAATATGTTGCCAGGTAACGCGTGAGCCCCAGCACCCCCGCCTTGGTGACGGAGTAATATACCGGCTTCACCCGCCGCGGCTGCCCGGGTTTAATGTAAATGCGCTGATCTGGTCCCACAAGCCCGTAGGTGGAGCAGATATTGATAATGCTGCCTTCGCCCTGGGTGGCCATCTGGCTGGCTGCTGCCTGGCAGCACAGGAACATCCCCGTCAGGTTCACATCCAATGCAGAGCGCCACATCTCCAACGGAAAGTTCTCAAAGTCCGTGCAACTCTGGTTGGATTGCGAAGCATCAAATTTTGGATCCATCGCGGCGCTGTTTACCAGTACATCCAGGCGGCTGGTTTCGCTCACTGCTTTAGCCACCATGGCTTTTACCGAAACCGGGCTGGTCACATCCACGCCGCAGAAACCGGCAGTGTATCCCTGGTTGGTAAGTTCCCGGGCATAAGCTTCCGCTTTCGCGGCATCAATATCGGCTACATACACGCAAGCACCAGCTTCCGCCAGCGTGCGGCTAAACTCCTTGCCCAGCAAGCCGATGCCGCCGGTGACGATGGCGGTCTTGCCTGTCAGGTTAAATTTATCCTGTATCTTTGGCATATTTACCAAACCTATTCAAAAGCCACGGGCAGTCCAAATGAATGGACTGCCCGTGGCATTACTAGTCGGCAATACCCACGCTGTCTGAAAGCAGGAACCCCTTATCTTCCAGTAACTTGATAATGATGCGGGCATTCTCTTCCGGGGTGATACCCACCGTGGAGAGGGTGATCTCCGGGTTTACCGGAGGTTCATAAGGATCATCCACTCCGGTGAAGCCCTTGATCTCGCCGCGGAAGGCCTTGGCATACAGACCCTTGATATCGCGGGAAGCGCATACATCGATCGGGGTATCCACAAACACCTCGATGAATTGCTCTTCACCCACCATCTTGCGGACTTCATTGCGGATGGCAATATAAGGGGAGATGGCAGCACAGATCACCACGCCAGCATGGCGAACAATCTCGCTGGCCACAAAACCAATGCGCAGGATGTTGGTATCGCGGTCTTCTTTGCTGAAACCCAACCCCTTGGAAAGGTGGGTACGGACCACATCACCATCCAGCTGGGTGATATGCTTACCGTGCTCCAGCAGCAGGGTGGTAAGCACTTCAGCTGTGGCTGTCTTTCCTGCGCCACTCAAGCCAGTGAACCACACACAGAAGCCCAGGTTGTGGCGCGGAGGGTACATCTGGCGTAGAATTTTGGCTGTCTCTGGGCGGGTGAACCATTCCGGCAGCAGCTTGCCTTTGGCCAGATAGTCATCGCGTACCTGGGTGCCGGAGATGTCCATCACTTTAGCGCCTGCGGAAACTTTATCAACTTCCACATACTCCTGTGTGTCAGGCAAGTAGACCAATGCCTGGAAGGGAACGGACTTCATTTGAAGTTCTGCAGCATATTTGTCAAAAAGATCCTGGGCATCATACGGTCCGTAGAATGGTTTTTTGTTACTGTCCACGCCGGGTCCGGCATGGTCACGGCCAATGATGAAGTAGTTAACCCCATGGTTTCGGCGGATGATACCGTGGAGCAACGCTTCGCGCGGACCAGCCATGCGCATGGCCAGGGGCAGCAGGCTGAGGGCGGTGTTATTCTTGTCGTAATATTTTTCTACCAGTGCTTTGTAAATGCGGACGCGGGTGAAGTGATCCACATCGCCGGGTTTGGTCAGACCCACCACCGGGTGGATTAGCAGGCTGCCGCCAACAGCTTCAGCTGCGCGTTTGGTCAGCTCTTCATGGATGCGGTGAAGCGGGTTGCGGGTCTGGAAAGCCACCACGTTGTCGTGTCCCATGGTTTCCAACTGGATGCGGACTTCTGCGGGAGTGCGGCGCAATTCTTTGAAGTCATAATAGGTCGGCATGTTGACGACCTTGAGTTCACCAGAAATGCACAGGTTGCCCCAGCGAACCATCTCTGAAACCATCGGGTGCTTGGAGTCGGTGGAACCATATGCCAACAGGGCTTCGCGTTCCTTGTCATATGGGAAGGCTTCTTCCACCTTCATCACCGCGATTAAATTGTTGTGTGAATCGCGCAGGGCAACTTCCTCACCCAGCGACTCATAGGCTTCCTTGTCCACCGTCATGGTAATGGGCAGCGGGAACATGGTGCCATCCACCAGCCGCATTTCTGTCAACACGCGCTCGTAATCCTTGTGCCCCATAAAGCGGTCCAATGGTGAGAAAGAGCCGTTTGCCAGCAGTTCCAGGTCGCACAGGTTACGGGATGAGATCTTAATCGAAGGCAGGTGGCTCGCCTTCTCGATCAGAGCTTTCCGCTCTTCGCCTTCAACCACCAGGTTGACCAGTTTCCCGCCATACGGGGGAATGAGGTTCGGCTTTTTGTTTGTCATTGCCATTTAAATGTCTCCTTGAGATTATTTAAGATTATTTGCACGGATGTTTGCATCCGAGTGATGAGGTCCACATTGCGCCAGTTAATAACCGATTGATTATACCCCATCGCTTTCATTCCACGGCGTGCGATGCCCTCAATAGCCGCCACTTCTTGTGGATTCAATGCATCCTTCCAGCGTCCTACTGGCGCGGCGCTGATCTGATTGAATTGTTCTGCCCACATGGAGTTGCCCTTCCACTCGCGGCCATCGCGGGTGGGCTGCCGTAGCGCTTCATGATCGCTGATACCCAAAAAGCCGCGCATCTCAGTCAATATCTTTTCGGGATCCTCCACAAATGCTTCATAAGTTACCAGCCAGTAGCGCTGTGCACCAAACTCTTTCTGATTGCGCAAGCCCAACCGGGTACTGGTCTCCCAACTCTGAGCGAAAAAGGCAGCCGTCCAATCCGGGTGTTTCCTGCGGTACGACACGTAATTATCCCGCGGATCGCGCACCACGTGGACGCAGCGTGCCTGTGGCCACATATCGAATATCTGGCGGGCATATCGTTCATTGTAAGGCGTCTTTTCCAGCCAGTACCTGGACGATGCAGCCAGCCGGCCTGTCACCACGCCGTAAGCTGCCATGGCTGCGCTTAGCATATCGCCTTCATGCTGATATTGCTGCGCCACCTGTTTCCGCAATTCCAACCTTACCGCTTCAAACGAGATTCCCGCATAATCACGATCCGGGAAACCAGCCTGGTGCTCCGGCGGGTGAGCCTGATTCCATTCGAAGATGTGGATTAGATAGCGGTCAGCCAATTCCAGCTTCTTTTCCAATGTTTTTCCTTCAGCATTGGGCAGGTAGCGGCGGAAAAAACCCGTTTCTTCTGGATATACGATAATCTCTGGGTGAGAATCCAACACAGACCGCAGCAGGCTGGTGCCTGCCTTGGGGTGCCCGCAGATAAAAATGGGGGAATCGCGTAAAGGTGCCATATTACCTTCTTAAGTTGATCTTTCTATTTTCCCTGGCAGAGTCGAGCACCGCCAGGGTAATATCCAGCGCTTTAATACCATCCTCCAGGCTGCATGGGGATACTATTTCTCCGTGTAGTAACTCCAGGAAGGTGGTCATTTCTGAGATAAAAAGTGAGTTGCGCTCAAAGCCCTGTGGGGGGTAAAAGGTGGTCCATTCGTGAGACCCAGCCTTGTACATGCGTAAGTCTCCGGAGGTGTTATCCCAGCGCAGCGTTCCTTCGGTGCCAATCACTTCCAGAGTGTGCACGCCGGGACGCTGGATGTAATCCAAATGGACTGTGCCAGTCATCCCACTGGCAAAAGTCAGTCCTACTTCTGCAACACTCTCTGCACCGATCGGTATTTCTTCTGATTCAGCGGTAATCCCCCATAGGGAATCAACTTCGCCAAATATCCAGCGCAGGTAATCGAATGGATGGCACAGTGTCAGCACCACGCCGCCGCCCAGATCGGACCTGGCTGCATAGCTTTTACGGTAATCCTCCCAGGGGTGCCAGTCGGGAAGATAGTCTCCCCAGTGCACCCGGCAGGATACCGTCGTTCCTATTTCACTCGCGAGCAATAGCTCTTTCAGCTTACCCAGCGTGGGATGGAACCTGTACTGGAACCCAACCAGCACCTTGACCCCATTCTTTGCCACAACCTGCTCCAACTCGGTCACCCTTTCCCGGTTGTGTGAGATGGGCTTTTCCAGCAGCAGATGGACGCCACGCTTCGCAGCCGGAATGGCCACTTCCAGGTGCAGCGCGGTTGGGTTGGAAACGATCATCGCATCCGGTTTTTCGTCCAGCGCCTGTTGCAAATCTGTCACGACCGGATACCCTGCCAGGTCAATTTCCGACATAGTACTCTTATGCGTCCGGTAGAGCACAATATCCTTTTCTCCCAGACTTGCCAGGTTGCGCAGATGCCTGCGTCCGATAGAACCCAATCCTGCAATCAAAAATTTCATAGTCTCACCAGTTCAGATCCTTTTCGTAGCCCCATTGTATGAGTAAATCACCGGCGACTTGCTTAAATATTGCCCTGTCAGCGTCAGTGAACATATTTTGCCAGTTGCCCTGCTGTCCCTTGGGGATATACTGTGCCAGGTCGCCGCTCTTCTCCTGCTGCCATTCTTTATCCGGGTTCGCGGTCAGCTCTGCCTGCAGTGCTGCGTGCAAGACTTCATCTGGCTCAGCCGCACCCAGGAAACGCCATACTTTACTCATCTCTTCCCACGGCTTCGCCACCAGGTCTTCATAACGCAGCTGATAATAATACTCTCCGTATAACCGCTTTCCTTCCGCCTCTGTCTCGATCACATTCTTCACCCAACTGCCAGCAATGTCGAGCATCTCTTTTCCGGTAAAGAGGGAACGCTGCCCATTTAAGAAAGATTGCGGATCGCGGATGAAATCCGTGCGGATCTTGCGATCTTCGCGGCTCAACTTATCCTGCCTGTCCACGAAGCCTTGAAAGCGGTGAGAGAGGGCAGCATCGCGCCCATCCCGCACAATATTGATCAACCGTCCATCCGGGTAAACGGCAGCCATATTCCGCACCGCCAGCCCGTGGAAAATGCTGGATGGGCTTTTATCCCCCACAATGCGCTTGCCAGCTTTGTGAGCGTCACGCTCCAAAATATAATCCGCGGCGGCGCGCAGTACCACCGGTGATAAGTCGCGCCCCCGGTTCCAGCGGTTGCTGTGGTGGCTCAGCCAGGTCTCCACTTCCGGATCCACCACCAGGCTTTTCAGGAAAGGTTTTCGGGTAAAGAAGTGCGCCTGCCAGTTGCAATGGACTTCTGGATGCAGTCGCACCAGTCGAGCCAGCAGCGTGGTGCCAGAGCGGGCATGTCCGAAGATAAAGAATTTCTCGCGCTGGAAGAAGACACGCACCTCAGCCACCTCTTCGGGTGTAATGGCTGGCACATCTTTCCGCAACTGCCTGGCCGGGGTAGACCCGCTAATGATGATCCGGGCTGCTTTCTTGATCCGTGTGGTCAGGTTTTCCACTCTTTTCTTCTCCCGTTATGAATTAATGACTTTGTATAGCCAGCGGTAGGCTTTGCGAGCCAACCCGTTGATCAATGGGATTCGTCCCAGCTTTTGCACCATTCCTGTGGAACGCTCCGGCATAACCGATTTTGCTTGAAGTCCTAGCTTACGGGCTTCAGCTGCGTTCTCTTCGCTGAGCACATTGCCCAGCAGGCGAGTTACCGGCTGCGGCGTGTTCAGCCGCAGGTAGCCCAGTTTATCCACCGTGTCATCCAGTTCGCGCATCTTTCCCATTAACCGTCCCGACCAACCCACTGGCAGCGCTTTAAGCAGCACCTCTTTGTAAGCTACAAACTGGTGGTGTCCGGCGGAAGCCAGCGCACTCACACCGCGATATGTCATGCGCAGGTCTTCCATATTTTTCGTCTCTTCCCAATATCGCTCCCAGGTACGGCCCATATTATCCAGGTAGTGCTGTTCCCATCGGCGCTCAATAAACTGTCCGTGTTCTGTTTGCACATCCTCCCTGCTTGAAAATGCCAGCGTTGCATCCATGCTCATGGACATCTGCGAGCGGATGTAGAAACCGGTCACCAGTCCAACTTGTGGGAAGGTTTCCAGGATACGCAGATGCGCGTCCAGCCAGCCGGGCAGGAATAGCACGTCATCATCTGTATAGGCGATGATCTCGCCTGGCGCGGAGTGGAACATCATTTGCAAAGCGTCCATCTTGCCAATATTGCGGCTTGAAAGCGTCAAATACTGGATACGATTCTCTAATTTTAATCGGTTTAGATATTCCACCACCTGGGGACTGCTGGCATTATCGAATACCATCACATCCGCAGTTTCACCAGCAGTAGCGATCAGGCTCTCGATGCACAACCGCAACACTTCAAAACGGTGCTTAAAATAACCCTCACCGTGCGGTACGTGTGTCAACACCGTGGCTGTCACCCCTTTGGGAGTCAACCCGCTGTCACGGTTCCTGGCTGGATTCATCCCGATCCTTGGCATTTACTCTCCTGCTTCCTGATTGACTGCCAAACTTTCATTAATCCTGAATATCATCCGCTTTTCCTTTTATACCCAGTGCTTTTGCCAGGCGGGGAAACTTGTGGCGGATCAACTTACGTGGATTCATCAGGTAAAAACCGAGATCATTCAGAAACGGCTTGTCCCATTTCATAATTGGGAAGATCTCAATCTCCCGCTTCATTTTACCCGGGTTAAGGGTCATCCGGCGGATATTCCCATTCGCGTCCAATTTGAAATTCGCATCCGCAAGGGTAAAGATATGGCGTTTACCACCGGCAATGCGCAAGTTTTCATCCGATTCGGGCAGGGTGTAGTGGATCTTTCCGCCCGGCAGGTGGTGATAGTCGTGCTGCTGGTGGACAACCGTGATGGCCGCTGTAGCGTCGATCACCTGCCAGCCCTGTTTGCGGGCGTGGTAGATGGTCCAATTATCCCAACCCGCCCGCCCGATGGCGAATTTGGGAAATACGGGGAATGCTGCTCGTGGGAAGATGAAGTAATCGCTACCTTTGGATTTATGCAGCCGCCCTTCCCTATGAATCAGGGTGCGTAAATCTGCCTGCCAGTCACCCGCAAATGGCATGGACTCTTTCACATCCAGATCCCAGCGGTGTCCCAACATCAGGAATTGTCCGCCATGCTGCTTAACCTTCCTGGCGATATCCACAAAATTCTGCATCAGTAGAATATCCGTGTTGATGATGGCCATTAGCTCACCGGTGCCATGTCTTTGCGCTTGCCCAAACATGGTGCTGATTAATGGGGTGCCATCTGCGTTCCGCTCCAAATCGCGAATCCATTTCACATTCAGCTCCCGAGCAGCTTCTTCAAGCCCCGTTTCTTCACCCAGCAGCAGCACTTCCACGTCATCGCCCAGCGCTATCCAGGAGCGGATGGCATTGCGCTGGATCATGGCAATTTGCGGGTTGACAAATGGCTTGGGAGCGGTAAATAACGTGATCAGCGGCATGCTATTTCCTGTTATCCACATCACGATAAGTCTTATGGTGCACATCTGCGTTGATGGCGCTCAAATCTGGGTGATCCTGCACCAGCTTTAATACATCCAGCCAGCTAAAATCCTCCATCTCCATCCGGGAATAGATTGCGCGTGCCAAATCCAGATCCTCCGGTGTATCCACCGTCCAGCGGTATTGGCCATAATCTGGCTCGTGCGCCCCCACGATGCACCGGAAGCGATTTTCCACTTCATACAGGTAAGGCAGCACATGCTCGCGTTCGTGCGACACCTTCGCTTCTCGCCAGGCAATTTTCAACGAATTGAAAGTGAACGCTTCTACATCCAATCCGATGGGGTAAGAGCGCTTCCAGGGTGGCGGCAGACGGGTGGCGGCGTAATCCCATGGGAGGTCAGGGTGGGTACAGCGGCCATATTTCTCCGGATTGCCCTGTGGATGCCACAGCCCGATGCCCTGTGTCGTCCCGGTCAACACTCCAATGGTTTCATCGATCAATCCAGGATCGATCAACGGGCAGTCAGCGGTGATGCGCACCACCACATCAGGTGTGTAGTTTAATGCGCAGCGGTAATAGCGGTCCAGCACATCCTGCAGGCTGCCGCGAAAACAGGAGACCCCCAACTGGCTACACAACTCCGCAATCGGATCCTCGTCCGCACCAGTGGTGGTAGCCACCACAACATCATCCACAAGTCGAGCCATGGCCGTGCGCTCAATCACCCGCTGCAGCATCGGCTTACCAGCAATATCCAGCATCACCTTGTCTGGCAGGCGGCTGGATTTCATGCGTGCCTGGATGATGGCAATCGTCTTCAACATCGTCTCCTACTCCGCCTCGGCTATGACTGGCAGTGGCAATTTATCCACCAGCCCTTTGGCGTGGAATTGATTGACGTAATCGCATACCTCTTCAAATGTCAGCCCGGTCAGTTCCGCGATATCAAAAATAGTATCCTGTCCTTCAAAGTGCATCATGATCTTTTCTATGGCGCGATTCAATGCCCAATTTACCCGCCAATCCACCCACAATCCGTACCCCGAAAGGAAAACCGGCCCGCGGAACTTGCGCCGGGGGATATAGTTGGAAGCATAAATGCGGATGGTTTGCTCCACTACATCTGCTGCTTCCTGCAGCTTCTCTTCACAAATGATGGCTGGATTGTCATCCGAAGTGTGATATTCATCATATGGCCAGCGGCTGATGGAGATGCAAGGTACATTCAACCCCGGACCGTTGATAACGCGCTCATCATTGGCCACCACCGTGCCAAACTCGCCTTCGCGGAACTCCCCGCCTGTCCGGTTCAGCGCTGTCCGCGCCACCCGGTCAATAAGGGCATTATCCTGCCGGCTGCGCTGCAAGATAAGTGAGTTGTCATTGCCGGTCATTTCGATGAAGATGCCTGCCCGCAATTCAGGCAACAGGTCTTCGTGGTGCGCCAGGTAGGCGATGCTGCCAATAGTCTCCGGGCAGAATAAAAAGCGTACGCTCATAGAACCAGACGGCAGCGGTTTGGCAGCCAACCGCCGCGCCACCTCGATGGCTGTCACCACTCCTGCTGCGTCGTCATTGCTCTGGTTGGGATGGCAAACGTGTGTGCAAATGAGCATTTCACCAACCCCATCAGCCTTGCCGCCTTCAGGGTAGACAACGCCCGCCCCAATCCGGAATCCCGCTGCTGGGTCCGTGCCAAACTCCACGTCGATCACCGCATGATAATTGACACCGCGGTCCAGCGTGTCATACTGGTCCTTGCTCAGGCAGAAACCCCAGTTGCGCTCGTAATACTTGAATTGCCAGGGAATGGCTGATGGGCGCTTTTCACTGTAGTACAGGTGCGGCTGCAGCTCCTCCCAGGTAACCACCCGGTCAATGGGCAGCGAGTAAGAGAGCAAATGCAGCGGGTTGTCACAAAAATCGACCACCTTCTGGCCGGTTTCAGTTTCCAGGTACGCCCGCTTTACAATATAACGTTCGGGAACCACCCAGGTCCACACCTTTTTACCGGGTGCGTAAGTTTCCAGTTGGTATCCGGCGGAATCAGGCAGATAGCTGCCTACGATGCGCAGGGCTTCATCCAACCCGTCTGACGCCAACGTGCGGTGCAGCGGATGTATTTCTTCCAGTACGGATTTAATTGCTGAGTAATCCTTCATGATTCGCCTATTTTTCGATCCTGTACATCAAACCGGGGGTCTTCTTCATTTCCTCGGCTGTCACCCGGTAAACTTCACTGGCTTTCATAAATTTGACTTTCGCATCTCCAATCCGGGTAACTTTCACGACACCGCGTTTCTCCAGCACTTCGCCCATCGGGTCGACTTCCGTCTGGACTCCCCGGTCAACATCCCTAACCAGCATGGTGAAGGTGTCCTCATAGGTTATCCCATTCTCGTCAGTGATCATGCCAGTGAAGGCTTTGATAAATCGATAATCCACGCCTTCCATCTGTTCAATATGATGCATAAAGGTCAACGAGTGAGTGTAGCTAAGTCCGATGATCATAATCTTGGCGTCCAGTTCGCGCAGGCTCATGAATAGCGATTCTTTGCCATAACTGTCTTTATAACGCACTTTCGTCAATTCATCTTTTAACTTGCCAAGCAGGGCGAAAGAATAAAAGGGGTGGAACACCCGCCGGCTTTCCGGGTTGGTGCGCACGATTTCAGTTAATACACCCATGTGTGAAGGTGTGTTGCGTACATCCCAGGGTTCGCCTTTGTTGAAATTAAAGTTGAAGGTTGGCATAATCAGGGTGCCTGCGGGAGTGAGCACTTCCAACAAGGCGTCCACTACGGTTTGCGGTCCGCCATCCACCGGCCCCAGTGATTTATAGGAGCTGTGCACCAGCACCACATCGCCGGCTGCAAGTCCCAGTCCCTTGAAACCTTTAACCAGGTCATCTTTGGTCAGCATCCGCATCCTCCATCAATCCATTGGTTTGTAATAGATCACTGTATCCTTGACTCCATTGGTCGTCCAAACAAATTCCCAGTCCATCGTTTCTGCCATGAATTGCTCCCAATCTTCATCCGCTGGGCCATCGTCAGGCTTTCTTGCCAGCGGAGCCCGGCTTTTGCCAGGAAGGTAACGGTGCGAATCATCAATCACCAGTATGCCGCCCGGTTTTACTTTTGGCAGGCTGGTAAGCGCGCATTTGCCGCGTTCAATACCATCCACCAACACAAAATCCAGGCTGCCATCTTTAAATTTAAACGCTGCGCTTACATACTCCCCCGGATCCGCGCGAAGAATATAATCTATATTTTCCAATCCACCACTTGCCAGTTGGCGGATTACATTGGTAAACCAATCCAATGAATGCTCCACGCTGGTAAGCTTGCCAAGCCGTCGGGCGAACCAGACTGTGCTGTTGCCGCTGCCGAATTCCAGCCCGCACATTTCTATTGAGAGTGCGTCGTCCAGTAGCTTTACCGCGTCCGGTGTCAACCAGGGATCCTGCTGATGTATCTTGATATGGATTTTATCCTTTAGCCGGCTCCACAGGTATTGCATATTCCAGTGTTTAAAACTGCGCGTCATTTCTTCACCGCCTTCTGGTACCCCGCCATCATTCGGCGCTGATTATCATCCCAGTCCGCTTTTTCTTCTGCCTTGCGTCGGGCTTTTATGCGCATCACCGCCAGATCCACTTTGGCGCTGGATGCGTTTTTCATTAACCCTGCCAGCTCATCCACTGATCCATCTCTGAACAGCCAGCCTTCTTCGCCTGGTGTCACCCATTCTTTGTTGGAGGGAATATCAGAAACCGCAGCTGGCAGACCGCAGGCTAGCGCTTCCATCAGCGAGACCGACGAACCATCGGTATGTGACGCGCTGATGTAGAGGTCTGCCGCCCGGTACCAGCCTGGCAGATCGTTATTCTGGATCTGCCCGGCAAAATGGACCCGGTCATTTACCCCCCCATCCCGCAGAATTTTCTCAATCTTTTCACGCAGTGATCCGCCTCCCAGTAGCAGCAGGCGCAGGTTCGGACTGTCGTGGGCGGCGCGAACAAAAGCGTGCGCGACCATATCCACGCCGTACTGCGGTTCCCAGGAGCGGTTGCAAAATAACACATCCGCATCCGTCCAGCCCAACTGTTTGCGAATGCCTTCCCCGCCACCGCTCGGTGTAAAATGCTGTAAATCCACGCCCCACGGGAAGTAGGTGCTGCGCTCCAGTGGGTGTCCATAGGCTGCGGCTTTGTTCAATACAGCCTGGCAGTCGCCAAATAGCCAGTCCGAACGGGAAAGGACGTTACGCGTCACCCACCTTGAAATCAGGTTTCGGTCAGCATGCTGCATCAGGTCGAAGCCCCACGACATGCTTACCAATGGGTGAAAGCCGCTCAATGCCGCAACAAACCCAACACTCTGAAGTGGACCGGCATGCAGCAGGTCAGGCCGCACATCCACCAACACCTCTTTCAGACTCAATACGCGTACAGGGATGTCATACCAGTGGAATTTCGCCTTCCCGCCACACCAGTCCACCATTTTCACTTTGTCCGGAATCGGACGCCCTTCCAGTTGACGACCGCTATCCTCCAGGCGCAGGTAATATGCTTCGTGCCCGCCAGTCAGGATGGCAGTCAACATGCGGTGGTCGTGCGGGCAGTAATCCCGTGAGAAATAAAGCACGCGCATTATTGACCCAGCTCTTCCCAGCGCAGCTCTTTACCTGCCGGTAGATCCACCAGTGCTTTTAACCCGATAACAGCATCAACCTCATTCGGTAAGATGGCTCCCGGAGTGGCAGGCCGTAGCACATCAATCATGCTGCGGTTGAATACCTCACCTGCTTTCACATCCCGGGCTGTCCGCAGGCAGCGCCGCTGAACCACCACGGTGTGTTGTTCGTTCTCGCACACCATTTTCTCCATAGACCCCAACGCGCATTCCAGTTCGCGGGTGCGGTCCACCATTTCTTTCCATGTAGCAGGAGTCATGGAGAAGGGATGATCCGGCCCTTCCCGTGTGTTGTCGTCTGTAAAATGTTTTTCGATTACCCTCGCTCCCAGCGTCACTGCGCCCAGCACGGTGGAGTGGCCGGCAGTGTGATCGGAAAGCCCCATCACCAGGTCAGGGAACAAAGTTCGGTAAGCCTTGAGCACATTGAGGTGAATGTGCTTGAAATTTTCCAGGCTGGCAGTGTAGTTGGTATTACACTGCATCAACACCAGCTGTGGGTTGATGGCGCGGATAACCTGCACGGCATGCTGCACCTCGCTGATGTTTGAAGCGCCTGTGGCCAGCAGTACCGGTTTGCCTGTCTGCGCCATGCGCACTAGCGTCTCATCCCAGGTGATATCGCCTGAGCCGATCTTGTATGCCGGTACATACGGATTGAGCATGTCAATGGTATCAAAATCATAGGGGGAGGAGAAGTAATCAATGCCCGCCCGGTCGCACTCTTCTTTCAAAACCGGTGTCCAGTCAAAGGGGATGGATGCTCCCTGGTACACTTCAAACACGGTTTTCTTCCACTTGGCCTGGTGAGAAACCTGTCCGTCCATGTGTTTGAACCCATAATCCGAGACGATCTGCGCCGCACGAAAGTTCTGGAATTTGGCGGCATCCGCGCCAGCTTCCTTGGCCAGGCGGATCAAAAGTTTGGCCCGTTCGAGGTCTCCGTCATGATTGGCTGAGATATCCGCGATGAAATATGTGGGATGGTTCTCGCCAATGATGTTCTTGCCTATCTTAATTTCCATCATTTCCTCCATGCATGTACGGGTTCAGGTTTTTCGGGGAGTTATCCACCATGCTGCGGAGAAGATGTGGATAACCCTGTGCATATTGTTCAAAGAATCGGTCTAACCCAGTGGATAACTGGTTGACAGGTCTGTGTAAAACCCGCTGCAATTTGCCGGTATCCAGGCATAAGTTATTGCTCCTGGCGGCCTTTAATCCAAATTCTTGTACCTTCATCGGGCTGACAAGGCTTTCTGGCGCTCCTAACCGGCGGGCGATCTCCAGTGCGAAGTCATATTTGCTCACACAATCAGCGCCAACAACATGATACAGCCCCGAAAGTTTCTGCTCTAGCATGTTCAGGAGCATGTCAGCCAGATCCGAAGCTAATTGGGTGCGGAAGTAAACATCGGTGAAGCCTTTAACCGGCAATCCCGCCTGTAAATTGTAAAAGAACCACTCTGCCAGGCTGCGTTTGCCATACAGGCTCCAGCCAAAGATGTTGATGCGTGCCACGGCTGCATCAGGGTTATTTTTCAGTACAACCCGTTCACCTTCAAGCTTGCTACGAGCATACACACCTAGCGGGTTGGGGATGTCTTCCTCGGTGCAATTCGGCTTGGTACCATCAAACACAGCGTCGGTGGAAATGTGCACTAGCCCGGCTTTCCCTTTGCATGCCTGGGCAATCCTTCCTGGCAAGCGGGTATTCAGTTGTTCTGCCAGTTCTGGCTGCTTTTCGCAGGCATCCACATCCGCCAGCGCGGCACAGTGGATCACCCATTCGGGTTGTGCAGTTTCCATCATGCGCTCTACCGCGCCATCTTCCATCAAATCACCAGAAAGCTGGGTAAACGGGGCGCCTTTCAAGGGCAGGGCTTTGATCTGCCCGTACACTGTGTGCACCTTCGCTGCTTCCAGCGCCAGGTTCACGCCCAATAACCCGCTTGCCCCGGTGATCAGAACGCGCATCGTACTACTCTACCTCCACGGACTCCACTATCTTCTGGATTTCTGGAATGCCCAACCATTCGGTATTGGTATTACTGGCATAGCGGAAACCATCTGCCACCTTTTTCCCCTTACCTTGCCATGCCCGGCCAAACCACATCTCCTCTGCTGGCAGCACGATGTATTTATCTTTCAGCTCAATGGTGGTGCGTGCCTCGTCCTCCGAGATCAATACTTCGTGAAGCTTTTCACCAGGGCGGATGCCAATTACCTCGATTTGCGCACCGGGGGCAATCGCCCGTGCCAGGTCCGGCATGTTCATGCTGGGAATCTTGGGAACGAAGACCTCCCCGCCCTGCATCTCCTCGATGCACTCGATTACGAAATGCACTCCCTGCTCTAAAGAAAGCCAGAAACGTGTCATGCGCTCATCCGTCAGGGTTACCCGGCCGGTTCCACGCTGCTTCAGGAATACCGGCACCACGCTGCCGCGGCTGCCCACCACGTTGCCGTAGCGAGTGCACGCAAAGCGGGTGCGCTTGTTTCCAGCATACGCATTGGATTGGATCACCAGCTTTTCCGCAGCCAGCTTGGTGGCGCCATACAGATTGGCCGGGCTGACCGCTTTATCGGTGCTGAGCGCCATCACCTTCTCAACCCCGGTATCCAACGCCGCATCGATCACATTGCCGGTGCCCAGAATATTCGTTTTCACCGCTTCCATCGGGTTATACTCGCAAGCAGGCACCTGTTTAAGCGCTGCTGCGTGCACTACGATATCCACGCCTTCCATGGCGCGTTTCATGCGTTCCAGGTCACGGATGTCGCCGATGAAATAACGCAGAGATGGATGGTCGAAGCCTTTAACCCGCATTTCGTGCTGCTTGAGTTCATCCCGGCTATAGATGATGATCTTGGCAGGATGATACTCCTTCAACATCACATCAATAAATTTCTTGCCAAAGGAACCGGTGCCACCGGTCACTAAGATTACTTTCTTCTTCCAATCCATATTTACTCCTTCCAGTTAGAACAATGCCAATACCAGCGTACGAATACTTATGAAAACAATCATCAATCCCACGGCAAGCATCATCCAGCGTAATGGCAGCCTACGTGTCAGCATGGCGCCAAGTGGCGCAGCTGCCACTCCCCCCAGCATTAGGCCGGCAACGTTAACCCAGTTCTTCATCAAGCCCAGGGTGAGCAGAAACGTAAATGATACGATAGCAGTCACAAAGAATTCTGCCAGGTTAACCGAGCCGATTGATTTTCGTGGTGGATGCCCTGTCGATATCAGGGTGGTTGTTACTATCGGACCCCAACCACCGCCGCCAATCGAATCCATGAATCCGCCCGTGAAACCTAATGGTAGAACTAAACGTTTACGGAAGCGTCTGTGGTGTTCCTGGTTATTAAATGACTTGAAAATGATCACCACACCCATAATCAGCAAATAGGCAGCAATGTACGGTACGACCTTTTCACCATCCAACACCTTAGCGAGCAGATATGCTCCAGTCGCACCACCAATCATACCTGGAACCATCAGTTTTAATACCAATCGTTTGTCCACATTTCCAAATTTTAAATGCGATAACCCGGATACCAGCGATGTGAATATACTTGCAATATGGACACTCGCGCTGGCCATTCCCGGGGGAATACCCATGCTAAGCAGGAACGTATTAGAGCTTACTTTGTATGCCATACCTAACGCGCCATCGATCAATTGCGCCAGGAAGCCAACTAACACATAAAGCACAAAGGTGGAAAAATCAGCTTCCAAGAATTATTCCTTTTCCTTGCATTTATTGATCACAATCAGCGGATACTGCCCGTTCTCGCCAAAAAAGCGTGGGTATTTCTCTTCAAGTAAATACAACCAGTGCAGCAATTGCATGCCGCCCAGTTTCTCATGGATGAATGTGCGCAGCGAACGCACGCTGGCGCTGCGCCAGACCAGGATATGTATGGGAACCACCCCCTCTAATTCTTTTTTCAGCCAGGCTGCGTTATATTTTTGCACATAAGTGCCTTTCTCTTTTGCCTGGGTGCCCTTGCCAACTTTCTTCAGCCCTTTGCCGCCAGCCAGCCAGCGCCGGGTGCGGTTGAATCTTTTGACCAGGTGGTCTATTGCGCCTACCAACCCAGAGTCTGACCAGCCGTTAACCACCACAGCGGTTGAATCCAGCGCCAGCACCCGGTAGAGTTCCTGATATGCCTGCTTATGGTCGTCCCATGGTAAATGGTGGATGGTGTGCATGGACATGACACCTTCAAAAACATCTGATTTAAAAGGAAGATTGGCGACATCAGAAACAACATACAGTCCTTGATCCCCCAGCTTCTTGCGGGCTTCCTGAAGCGCCACGATGGAGATGTCCGCGCATACCCTGAACTGGTACCCGCGCAGGTATTCCATGTATTCTTCGTACTGCACCGGCCCGGAACCGGCATCCAGCAGGTACTTTCCTGATGCTTTCAGGTGCCTTCCCACCCGGCCATGGCAACGGTGAATATATTCCGCGGATACCGGGCGCAGGTCTTCATAGTGCGCATTCTGGTAGAGGCCGTCAGCTTCCAGCTGCCAGCCTACCTGGTCGTAAAATCTCCTCACTTGCTGTTTTACATCCTGATCAGTCATGTTTTTTACCATTCAATAATATCTCCGGCCAGATACCGGAAGGTGTTTTTATACTTCCTAAAGCCTTCCCCCAGAGTGTATGATACCGGGCGCTCCTGCACATCCTCCCACAACTTGAAAAGCCGCCAGGGGAAAGGCAATGAAAATTCAAAGAAAAAGGTGTAAGCGTACCGCCAAGCCAGGTCAATCTGGTCATTTACCAGGCGGTGCTGTTGCGGCTGTAAAAGTATTTTATCCAATAACTGGAAATATTCCGGGTAGGTTTGCGGGTCAAAAGTAAATCCATTTCCCTTGTAATGCGTCTCCCCGGCCACGATGACCGGTACACCTGCCAGCGCCATTTCCATGCCGGTAGTGGTGGTGTAGACCAGCCCTAGGTCGGCCATTTCGATTAAATCGTAGGTATTCACCTTGTCCCGTGGGCCGATCAGGTGGATGTGCTCAGGCAGAGTCGCCAGCTTCTGGTTGACCACATCCACCATGGAGGGGCCATGAGTTAGCACCTCTCCGGGGTGAACACGGATGACCAACTGTACATCATTGCGCCGGGCAAAGTATTCCACGCTGCGCTCGATCCACTCAGCCATGGTCTGGCTGAATACCTGCCGGCCGAGGGTCAGGCTGTCGCCAAGCACATTGGTAGCCAGCAACACGATCGGTCGGGAATCCAGCCCAAGCACCTTTCGTACTTCATCAGACCCTGTGCGCCGGGAAGATTGCCAGTGGCGCACGAAGTTTTCAAACAAATCCCCCTGCACCTTGGCCTGGTAATAATCCTCGATCCGTTTGCGTTGTTCAGGCATTAGCGGTTTTCCCTTGCGGGCAGCCCACAGCGCGCTTGTATCCTGACGCATAATCTCCGAATTCTGCGCCATCCAGATACAATCCTTCTGGTCACTAAATTCATAGGTCGAGACTGGGATGCCAGCAAACTTCGCCACCCGGTAGGCTGCTCCCAACTCCTGAATGGTGCCATTGGGAACAATGACTGCGTCTGGTTTAATCTCTTCCACCAACGCTAAAAAGCGTTCAGCTGCAAAGATATTGCGCTGCAGCCGCAACCGGTAGATGTCGCTTGCCAGGTCCACCGTTTCCACCTGCAGCGTGTACTGGGCATCATAGTAACTGACCCGTTTGATCTCTTTCAACAGTGCTGGCGGTAATCCTTTTGATTTCGAATAATCCAGCAGGGACGTGACTTCCAAGTATGGCTTTGCTTTCGCCAGTACGTCTTTGGCGTACAGGTTGTTACGCCGCAGGTCGAACTTGCTCACCGATTTTTGCCAGTCAAAATAAGGCAGGTATGCAAGGTGCGGGCGGTAACCCGCGCCAGCCATGGTCAAGCCCAGCAGTGCGGTCTGCTCGATCCAATAATGCAGCGAGGCAAAAAACATCACCCGCTTTCCATCCTGCGCTCCCCGGGCATTCGCGTTCACCTGCGCCAACACTTCCGGTAGATGATGCTGAAATTTTTTCAGCGAGAACCGGGTGTTGAGCGGTTTGATTTTTTGCTGCAACTGCCAGACCAATTCAGCGGTGTATGGCAATTCACCTAGAAAATCTTTTACAAATTTGCCCGTTGTCTTTGCCATCAACGGACCTCGATCTCCCAATCCAGCGCCAGGCGGATCGGACCCATGCGCACCTCGCTCCACTGGGTGCCCGGGGCGCCGGTGGCATCCACGCTGAAGACCAGCGCCTGCTCATCCTGGAAGTAGCGTTTAATACGGTATGAACTGGCATTCACGCCCAACACCACCCGGCCTTCATTGAAGGTGTTGGCCGGTACGGTGCAGCGGCTAAAATAGCGTCCGCTCCTGCGGGATGATTGCAACTCGAAACGCTGCGGGTCATCAGTATCGAAACTGGTGAAAATATGTTCACCGCGGGTGCTCATAAAATACAACCCCACCCGGAGGCCGGTGAGTGGTTGGTCCAGGATGTATTCAAATTCCACCTGGAAGGGTTCGGTCGAACGGATGGTATCCACCACCCGGCCTCTGGTATCCTTGATGCGCAATGCCACCGGTTTAAATGGGTCTGCAGTCGCTGGCACCTCGTCCGCAGCCCAGTTGCGTTCGCCCTGGCGGGATAAGCCGCTGGAAAGGTAATAATCCACCGCTTGCTGGGTTAGGGCGCGCATCACCAGCTTACCCTTCTCCAATATCATCGTTTCTTCGGTCAGGCGCAGGATAGCACTCATATTGTGACTCACAAAAAGCACCGTCCGTCCCTGCTGGGCAACATCACTCATTTTGCCCATACACTTCCTTTGGAACTCGGCATCCCCCACCGCCAACACCTCATCCACCACCAGTATCTCCGGCTCCAGGTGTGCAGCCACAGCAAACGCCAGACGCAGGTACATTCCGCTGGAGTAACGTTTGACCGGGGTGTCAATAAACTTTTCCACCTCGGAGAAAGCCACGATCTCATCGAACTTGCTGGTAATCTCAGTTCGTTTCATCCCCAAAATGGCGCCATTTAGAAAAATGTTCTCGCGCCCGGTCAGTTCCGGGTGGAAGCCAGTGCCCACTTCCAGCAGCGAACCTACCCGTCCGTGAATTTCGGCATGCCCTTCTGTAGGTTCGGTCACCCGGGATAAGATCTTGAGCAGCGTGCTCTTACCGGCGCCATTGCGTCCTACCACCCCCAGTACCTGACCCGTCTTTACTTCAAAATTGATATCTTTTAATGCCCAGAAACGATTTTCGTCCGCTTTCGGGCTGGCAGCCCGCTCGCCGGCGTGCAGCAAAGCCTGAGTTGTGGCAGAAAAGGTATCTACTATGGTATCCCGCAGGGTGCGGTAATTGGTGCCCAGCGCGCCAAGTTGATATTTTTTCCCAAGGTTAATGACTCTAATTGCGATATCGCTCATGGTTACACCGTATCGGCGAAGGTTTTTTCCATCCGCCGGAAGTAATAAAGTCCACTGATGAAAAGGATTACCATCACGGTGGAAGAGATCCACATCAACTCGCCAGGCGGCGTTCCACCCAGCAGCGACCAGCGGAAGCCCTGGATGATACCTGCCAGCGGATTAAGTCCATAAATCAGCTGCCACGTTCGATCGGTGATCATCCTCGCTGAATAAGCCACAGGCGAAGCAAACATCCATGCCTGGATGAGGAAGGGAATCATCTGCTGAACATCGCGGTAGCGTACGTTCATGGCAGAAAGCCACAGCCCCACAGCCAGGGCAGTGATCAAGGTCAGCAAGGTGAATGGAATGATCCACAGCATGTTCCAGGTGGGATACACCTTGAAGTAGAATATCATCCCGATCAGCACAACGAACGAAATGGCGAAATCCACCAGCCCACCCACCACGGCAGAGATGGGGATGATCAGCCGCGGGAAGTAGATCTTGGTGATCAGGTGAGCTGATCCCACCAGGCTGGTGCCGGAGCGCTGCAGCGCATTGGCAAATAACTGCCAGGGAAGCAGCGCCGCAAAGGTGAACAGCGGATAGGGAATGCTGTTGTCCGTAGGCAGTTTGCCAAACTTGCCGAACACCACACTGAATATCACCATCGTGAGAATTGGCTGGATGATGGCCCACGCGACTCCCAGGGCTGCCTGTTTGTAGCGCACTTTGATATCGCGCCAGATCAGGAAGTACACCAATTCGCGGTACTTCCACAGGTCCTTCAGGTTGAGCGCCACCCACCCCCGTGACGGCTTGATCATCGTAATTTCATCGCTCATATTGCTGCTGCCTCTTAATTAGCATTCCCTTCGTTATTAACCGCAGAGGGCGCGGAGATCGCTGAGTTATCAAGGAATTTATTCACGACTCGTTTTATCCCATGGGTTAATTGTCGCACATTGAAATTGATCAATAAACCAACATTACATCCCGAAAGTTTTAGATATGTGATTAATTGAGCTTCGTGTATAGGGGTCAATCCATCTATTGCTTTTATCTCTACTATCACTTTACTCGCAACGATTAGATCGAGACGATATCCGCACTCTATTAAGTTTCCTTTATAGACTAGTGGTAATGCTTTTTGTCTTTCAAAAGGAATACCTGCTTTGATTAATTCATATGCCAGACAAGCTTCATAGGTAGACTCAAGCAACCCTGGACCCAGGTTTTTATGCACTTCAATCGCGCATCCCATTATTCTTTCAGTAATTTCATTAAGTTCCATTAACTTACTTTTCTTTTCTCTATGGTCTCAGCGTCTTCTGCAGTAAAATCTCCTTGGTATCCTCTTAGCGATCTTTGCGGTTAATCGATATAAACCACTCAATAGTCTTCCGCAAGCCATCTTCAAACGACATCTGCGCCTTAAATCCGAAATAACGCTCAGCGCGGCTTACATCCAATCCGCGGCGGGGCTGACCATTGGGTTTGCTGGTGTCCCAAGCCAGTTTCCCCTTGAAACCAGTCAATCGTGCAATCATCTCTGCTAGGTCTTTGATGCTGATCTCGTTCCCTGAGCCAATATTCACCGGGTCAGAGCCATTGTACTTCTCTGTTGCCAGGGCAATGCCTTCTGCCGCGTCGTCCACATAGATGAACTCGCGGGTCGGAGAACCATCCCCCCAGATCACCACTTCCTTTTCACCGCGCTCCACTGCCTCCACGCACTTCTTGATCAGTGCTGGGATGACATGCGAAGACTCTGGACGAAAGTTGTCGCGCGGGCCGTAAAGATTTACCGGGATCAGGAAGATCGAGTTAAATCCATACTGCTGCCGGTAAGCCAGCGATTGGGTTAACAGCATCTTCTTCGCCAGTCCATACGGTGCATTGGTTTCCTCTGGGTAACCGTTCCAGATCTCATCTTCTCGGAATGGCACGGGAGTGAATTTAGGATACGCGCAAACCGTGCCGATGGCCACAAACTTCTCCAATCCCCGTTTCCAGGATTCGTGAATGAGCTGCACACCCATCATCAGGTTGTCATAAAAGAATTCTGCCGGGTGCGCTTGATTGGCTCCGATGCCGCCCACATGCGCAGCCAGGTGAATGATGACATCAGGGCGTGAGTCATCCAGCATGCGTTTGATGTCTGCCTGCTCCACAAGATTGTAGTCTTCAATCTGGGGAATATAGATCTCGGTCGCGCCGCGCAGTTTTAATTTTTCGATTAAATGCCATCCCAGAAATCCTGCCCCCCCGGTGACACATATCCGTTTATTTTTCCAGAAATTCAGTTCGGTCATTCTTTCCTTTCATCTGATCTACATATTAAATGAGCATCGAAGTTTGTCGGCCATAAATGCAAATCCATTTCCTGCAAATTCTCCGAATAGTATTTCGTCCAGCTTGCTCTCTTTGATAAATGTATTCTTTAGTTGTTCCAGCTTACCTGCTGCCAGGAATGGGGATATGGAGTCGTCAAGGATCTCCACCAATCCGCGCTCTTTTAATACGAACTGCGAATGTCCCATCTCTGGATCCTCCACAAAACTCGTGCGCACCAGAGCGGCTGGCTTCAAGTTGGACTGGCATTCCCAGATCGTCCCCCAACCGCCACGTGAGACCACACCCGCTAGGTTCGCATCCCCGAATATATCAGCGCGGACATACGTGAATTTATCCGCCGGGAAATCCGGGTTGTTGCTGTTGCTTCCCAACACCAGTGGTTGAAATTCTGCTGGCAGGGTTTCAGCCACCCGGTGCAGCTTATAAAGGTCCGTACGAGTCCCAGAGGGGACGAACAGTATGCCCGGTCGCTCCAATTTTCTGGAGATGGGGCGGGTGAAGGTCAGTGGTGGCGTGAAAATGATTCTTTCATCAGCCGCATCTTCCCGATAGCTCAATGCGTTGATCCGCGGGATGAATTCAACGTCGAAGGTATCCTCCACCTCCACCCACAACTTTGCGTATGCAGCCAGCTCGTCGACTGTTTGATGCGCTTCCGGTTCTTCCTCTCCGGGTGGCACAGTCCCATAAAGCCTGGACATGCGCCCGGTGAAAAAGAAAATGCTATGCAGCAGGTCCACCCTCAGCGGCAAGGTTGAATTGATGACAGCGCAAAATTCCTCTGGCTGGAACCTTTTTTGAGTGGAGCCATCCAGAGATCTGGCTGGTATACCATCTTTTAACATGGCAGCCAGCTTTCCCTCGATCTGCTTCGCATTCATGGGATTGTTCTCATCCACCAGCTTTGCACCAAACCTGGCGTAATTCACCCCGGTACTTGAATCTAAAAGCAGCGGCTTGAAAAGATCGCCCAATTCTTTCGAGAGAAATACCCGCTTATTCATTTGGGGTATTTCTTCCTTTAAAATTGCCGCCTGCATCTCCCCATAATAATCGGGGATCACCACAATATAGTCGCCCAGCGCCCTGGCGAAACGGGCAGCCATCAGGTATGGCGCGTTTCCGTGACTGGTAAGCGCCAATAACGCGGGCACTTTCACAGCTGCCCACTCTCTGGGAGCTCAAATACCACCCTCATGCCATCCATGCGCACCAATGGCAGGTTCGGGTCGTCTCCAATGCTCACCCCGTTTTCAAGGCAGGTCAGACGCACCACGTCCGCCATATCCCCGTCCAATTCCAGCTGGACCTGTGTGTAACCAGCTTGTTTAATTGCCGGGATGATTTCCGCCGCCCGTGAGCGGATCAGTCGGTAGAGCTGGAAGGATTGCTGCACGAAGTCCACAGTCAGACGCGCCCGCAACGCGATCCCTTCCGGGGTAATGATATATTTCAGCTTACGGCGAGATGCGCGCATAACTTTGATAGCACCTTTTTCAATCAGGCGCTTCAAATGCCAGTTAACAGTACCCACGGCTACGCCGAGTTGATCCGCCAGGGCAGCCTGGTTCACATCCGGATCTTTCTCAACGCCTTCCAACAGGCTTAAATCCCTTGTGTTTAATGTAGAATCTTCCATATCATTATTCAGTTATTGAATTATAACCCTGATAAGCGGATGGTCAATACTCACACGTGCTTCCGCAAACCGCATGTCAGCCGCCAGTCAGTGGAGCATATGGAAAATAGAGAACTGATAATCCAAATCCCTGTATAATCGTCATATTCACACTGAATGATCATGCGTAAATTATTTTGTATTGTCAACAACATTGCTCTGGATTATCAAGCGCCCTTATGTTTGGCTGTGGTAAATATCCTGGCATATGGCCTGCTGATCCCCTGGCTAGGCTTCTATGGGGATGACTGGGGGTATATCTGGCTTCTCTTCAAAGGCCCTGGGCTGGAAACCTTCCTGGGTTCCAGCCGGGTGGGATTCATTCCCTTCTACAACGCCCTATCCCTGCTGATTGGTCCATACCCGGCTGCCTGGCTCGTCTATATGCTGCTGATACGCTGGTTGAATTCCCTTGCCTTCTGGCTCATATTGCATAAACTGTGGCCCAAGGATAAACGTCTCACGCTGATGACCGGCCTGCTTTTTGCGGTTTATCCGGGATTTTATCTGAACTCTGCAGCCGTCAATATCAGCATGTTTCTATTGTTGCTCACCTTCTTCTTCTTCTCTATCTATCTACATTTGTTATGGGAAGAATCACGCCACAAAAAATGGGGACTGCTGGTGGTTTCGCTTATCCTTGCCATAGCCAATATTGCCATGGCTGAATACTTCTTCTTCATGGAGATGATCCGGCCAGTTATTCTTTACCTCTTTTTCCTACCCAAGGAATTCTCCAAAAATAAAAGGTTTTTTGATACGATCAAATCATGGCTGCCTCACTTGGCTGGTTTCCTAGCTGTACTCATATGGCGTCTGCTATTTCAATCCAAAATCAATGCCCATTACACCATCGCACTGCTGGATGATTTGCGCGCAGCACCTCTGCCGACCATCCTGGCGCAGCTCTGGCGCATGATCAACGACCTGCTCTTATCAGGACTCGTAGCCTGGTTCAGGGCTGTTTTCCCATCAGACTTGCTTCATCTACCCAACGCACCAGTAAAGATATTTATTGCGGTCCTGGTGGTGCTTACTGCTTCTTTCTTTGTAATTCAGTTGTTTATCCATACAAAATTTCGCCAAGAACCCATCAATCGCCAACAAGCCCTGCTATGGATCACCCTCGGATTGCTGTGGTTTATGGTCAGCGGCTGGTCAATCTGGCTGGCAAAACTGGAGATCACCCACATCTTCTCCACCACCCGTTTTACCATGCCTTTCATGCCCGGTGCCGCGCTGATGATCACTGGTCTGATTATTTTGCTCCCCAATCAGCGTATTGTTCAGAATTTCATCTTCTCTTTGGTCTTCGGCAGCGCCATCGCCACCCAGCTGCTCATCGCCAATTATTTCCGCATGGACTGGGTCAAGCAAGAATCTTTCTATCGCCAGCTCACCTGGCGTTTTCCGGGATTGCATTCTGGCAGCATGGTATTAATCTCGCGAAATCCGTTAGAAAACGGCGAGGAGAATTCGATTTCCTCAGCTGTAAACTGGATCTACAGTCTAGGCAACGAGATTGGGGTGGATTACTACGCCTATTTCAACCGGGATAAGTTCAGCTTTGACCTGGGTGAGTTTAAACCCGGGCAGCAATTGACCCGTCCTCACCTGATTGGCAGCTTTACAGCAGACCTGAACCGCAGTGTGGCTTTGTATCTGGATGCGCGCAACTGCATCCGCGTTCTATATCCAGGTCTGGATGACCGCAACAGCCGCTTGAGTGACTTCATGCGGGCCAATATTCCCTACACCCGGCCTGATGAAGTGCTTCAGCCAGCCAACGCTGAGACCCAGAGAGCGCTGCGGCAAGTATTCGGCAGCGAGCCTGAACATGACTGGTGCTGGTTGTATCAGGTTGCCGACCTTTCCAGCCGCAGCGGAGACTGGCCGGCAATCACCACCCTCGCGGATGAATATTTGCACCCGGATGAGTATCAAAATGACTGGCAAAAACTGCTGGTGTTCATCGAAGCTTATGCCCGTCAGGGGGAATGGGAAAAAGCAGGCAAAGTATTTATGAATATTGGTGATCTAAAACCAGGCGAGAGAGCAGTTTTCTGCGCAGTTACGCGCAGGTGGATGGACGAGATCAATCTCGATCCCGGATTTGAACAGTTGATTACAGATAAACGCAGCAACTTGAATTGCACAGAATGATCTATTACGCATAAACAACGAAAAGCACATGAAAATAAAACTTTGGATTAACCAGTTGTCTGCCTCTCAAAACTCTGCTCTAATCATCAGATTACTTGGCTTTGCAACGGTTATTTTTATTTACACGTACCAGGCATATCGTTTCGCGGATGCTATGCCTGTAAACACCGATGAGGGTAGTTATATTGCCAAAGGTTGGTTATTTGTTTCCGGCATCTATAAGCCTTTCCAAGATTACGGTCCCTGGACCAATAAAATGCCGCTCGCTTTTATTATTCCCGGGTTAGCGCAATACTTGTTTGGTCCGGGTCTGCTAACCGGCAGAGTATTTTCAATTGTGCTTGGCGTGATGATGCTTGCCGGATTTTATATTACTCTTAAGCGGTTTACCCATTATTGGCTTGCCCTGGCGCTACTTCTGATCATTGCACTCAATCCATTACTTGTCCAATACTATACACTGGCTACATCCCAGATCATTGTCGCTGCATTGCTCAGTTGGTTTTTTGTAGCAGTACTCGGCAAGAACAGGAAATTATGGCAACTCATTGCGGGGACTGTTTTATGCGTCCTTATTGTGTTTACCCGTCAGAATATGTTCCCCCTTTTTCCTCTATTTCTAGCCTACATTTTTTGGGCTCATGGGAAAAAGGCGGGGTGGATATCCGCAGGCGTAGGGTTAATGATAATTATTTTTTTTCATACGCTCTACTGGCCAAACATATTGGATATCTGGTCTTCGTTATTGATTGGCCCGCTGGAATTCATCGCGCGGGCACTGCGCATTGACCTAAGTGCCACGCTGGCAGGTTCCAGCCCAGTCTTGCAGGCAAACTACTCAGGTTTAAGTAAACTAATAAGTTTCTGGGAAGGCGCCCGCAATCATATCATTCCAATCATCGCAATCGTCGTCTCCTGGATTCTCTGGCCAGCCAGAAAGAAATGGAAGTGTGATGCGGATTTCAAGGATTCGGTGTTTTTATCGGTGACGCTCTTCATCCTTTGGGGCATTCATTTTTCCGCAGCTTTTTTTGGAAATTACTGTCTCAATTGTTATTCGGGGTATCTGGCTTTCTTCATCAATACTGGAATCATCCTGATTGTCATTGCCTACCCAAGCCTGGTGAAGAAACCGGGGCTGATTAGATCCATGTTGCTGGCTGTACTTGTACTGGTTTTAGCCTCGGGTGTGTTATTTAGCGCAAACATACCTCTTGAGAATTATATAAAGACTTTACCGGCTATCGTCATTAAGAATAACCATATTCAGTATGGAAAAATCAAGCTATGGGTTTATTTGATGAAGGAGTACGAAATTTCCTTCCGGATTTCGCGCATAATTATTGCTGCCGGACTAGGTTTAATATCCGGCTTGATATTGCTATTAATTGCCTCCATTGTGAGCTTCCTTGGTAAAAAGAAAAAGGTCGGTTTTGGCCTGGTAGCAGTTGGATTACTGGTTTTTAGCGCCCTGTTCATGATACATACACCTCTCATGGGATACAACGAGCAAACTCTGTATTCATGCACTGGGGTATTAGAGGCAGACAGAGATGCGGGAAAGATCATCACTGAAAATTCTCCACCAGGCTCAAGGGTATACTGGTCTAATTCAGTGTCCCCCCTGCCGTTGACCTACATACTATCAAAAAACCAAATATATCCTCCCCAGCTCAGCGGTGGTGCTGCTTTCCGCATAAGTGGCGATGCCAATTTGCTGCTGAAAAAGGGATTTTGGAACGAGGAATTAGCCAGCCAATGGAAAGATGAAGCAGACCTGGTAATGATGGATGGTGACCAGCAATGGTGGAAATCTGATCCAATGTCAAAATACTTTAAGGAAATAGCGGTAACCAATCCCTTACTTCCCTGTGATCCATTCACAAGTATTCATATCTATCAACGGAAAAGCGATTAATGCCTTGTGATCCATTGGGGTGTGGATATGCGAGTTCTCCTTCAATTCTGCAAATCGGTTTAGAATAGAGCCATGAACCATTCCAGCCAGGCACCCTCATCCGAGTTTTCAGCTTACACCCGCAGGCGGGTCCAGCACTGGGACGAACAGGCTGCCAGGCAAACCCACTGGAAGTCTGCCGGGGGAGCGTATCATCATCGCCTGACAGAGTTGTACCGACAGTTCATTCCCCCGGGATCCAGGATTCTGGAGCTGGGCAGCGGCACCGGCGACCTGATTGGCGCGCTTTCCCCCGCCCACGGCGTGGGCATTGACTTCTCTCCAGCCATGGTCTCCCTGGCTCAAAGCCGCCATCCCGAAATTACCTTCCAACTGGCAGATGCCCATTCTCTCGAGCAATTGGACGGGGAGTTTGATTACAGATGATTTTATCTTAAAAACCTCCTCAACCTGGAATAATGGGATTTGGCTTATAATTGCCAAATGCTGAAAAAACCATTCGTATCTACTTTATTCATATCTATTTCCCCCTTGTTGACATTATTTTCCTATAATATAGCGCAAATTGAGTTTATGGCAGTGGTGCGCTCTCTTGTATTATCGTTAGTTTTCGGAATTATTATTTACTTATTATTTTGGTTAGTATTGAGAAAGACTAACCTCCACGCTTCTATCTCGTCTATTTCCATCTTCCTTTTTTTATCCTACGGGCATCTACAGAAAGGGATGTTATCAATCCCAAATATTGGAAATTTTATTGGAAGAACAATAATACTAGTACCAACGTTGGTAATTCTATTTTCTTTGGCCATATGTTTACTTTGGCAGAAACGTAATAATATTGAAAAGATTAATAATTCCATCTTCATTTTTTCTTTGATTTTATTTCTTGCTCCATTATTACAACTCTTTTTTTATTATATTAGTAGGACCGTAGAGCAAAACGTAACACACATACAACAAAAAAACACCATATCTTTGACTGACAAACGACCAGATATATATTTTATTATTCTTGATACCTATAGCCGGCAAGATGAGTTACTGAATCGTTACAATATCGATAATAGTAAATTCATCGATGAACTTAGATCTTTTGGCTTTTATATAGCAGATTGCAGTTTAAGTAATTATTCCTATACGCCCGGTTCCATTGGTTCCACCTTGAACATGAATTATTTATTTAATGTGGTCAGTGAGCCTGAAAATTCAAGAAATACTGGATTGTTGTATGATCTGGTCACCAATAATAGTGTCCGGCAAACATTGGAAGGCGGTGGTTACCAGGTAGTTGCTTTCGATACTGGATATAACTGGGTCAATTGGAAGGATGCAGATATCTATTATGGTAATCCATTAATCTATCTGACTGACCCATTTCTTTATCCATTTGAGACTATGGTAATTGATACAACTGCACTACGAATATTGGAAAAGCACAATCTTATTACCATAAAGAATGTAAACACAGCGATTCCAATTGATTATGTGCGTTCACATATAAAAAAAACATATAATGCAATTGCCAACTTAAAGGACACAACGCATATAGAAGGTCCAAAATTTGTTTATGCCCATATTATGGTTCCGCATTCTCCTTATGTATTCAATCCGGACGGTAGTGCTAACTGGGAAAATTACTTTGACGAACATACAGGCTCTATAAGTCCTGAAGTAAATAAGCTGGAAGGTTATTCAAACAACCTCCAATTTATAAATAATCAGATATTCAATGTGATTCAAACATTAATTAACGCTCCAGGCCCTGACCCAGTTATCATTATCCAAGGTGACCATTCCTGGTATTACAATAATAGGTACCCTATCTTAAATGCATATTACTTCCCGGAAAAGGATTATTCCGCGCTTTACCCGGATATTTCTCCCGTGAATTCATTCCGGGTTGTTTTCAACAAGTACTTTAATTCAGGATTACCACTATTGGAAGATATTAGTATAGCGGAGGATATTAACAGACCTTTTTCTCGAAAAATAGTTGATCCACAAACTCTCAACTGCCAGGGACGCATAGATTAATGTATATTCTCCAGTGGGGCTTTCGTAGAACGATCGTTGAAATCATCAATCTTTAATCATGTTATTAGATGTGTGTCAGGAAAATGACGCGTGTAACTTGACCCATTATTATTGTTGACAGTATCGCAAATCTACCAACCTTCTCAAAAAATAGCCGTTTTCCGACTTTTGTTTTGAAACCACTCTGACACAGGGGTCTCTATAAAACGGTGTTTCACCCCGTGGTAATTTACCCATCCATTCTTCGTCCAAGTAAACGAATTGATAGCCCTGGTCAATAAATTTCTTTATAGAAGGTGCATCTTTCAGGTCTTGCCAGGTTGATAAAACCGTATATGTGTTTCGGAAAGTCATTTCAGTAGAACATCCTGTAATTATGACCGCCCTAAATCCTTTCGGGTCAAAGACCTTACAACCTATAGGCAAATTACCCCATACAATCTTGGTTACTGCTGCATCTTGGTCATTGACATAATAAGAATCAATCGGCACTAAAATTGCAGGTAACTGCCTTTGTAGATTTGCCAATCCACCTATACTCATCACAAGAATTGCTGCCGCTTCCACACACCTATATATATTCCATTTTTTCAAGGAAAGTACCTGGATTGTCATTATCATGATCCAAATTCCAAGTGAATAAGCTGTAACCCGTGTTATATCTCTTTCAGAACTTATTCCAATAAACAAAGGCACAATAAATCCTATAATAGAACTTGCGATCATAATACCTGCAAACCACTCATTTTTTTTGAAACTGGAATACAAGTATTTGATGATAAATGGCACAAAAAATACTACAATGCCTAACTCAGCAATCGCTGTCAGAATTAACAATGGATCATCCAATGAAAGGCTTCCTAGGTGCGCTGATTCTACTGTGAGTGGCGACTTCACCCAAAACTCAAGCCCCATTGGAATAGATTTTGAGCCAGATACATTATCAAGGCTGACCATTAATGCCAGTCGGTCTGTAATCACTCCCCCTTGAAAACATGCAATGAACAAAGAGATCAACCCCGGGATCAATAGATTGGTAAAATAAAGCTTGATCTTTTGGCGGTCAAACAACAGGTAATATGCCCCTGTTATACCCATTCCTACGCCAAAAAGGCCAAAACTTGATTCCCATGTCAATGCCAAAAAAGCCAATAAGATCGAGTATACAGCTATTGACCATCTGGAAATCTCTCGTTGTAACAACAGCCAAAAGAGCAGAATAATTGTAATGGATAATGTGCCTGTACCTGTATGCGCCATGACGTAGTTGGGGTTGATGCCATTTAATAAACCAAAAATGTAGGAACCTGGTGGGCCTCCATCTACTACCCATGGCATACGCAATGCTTGCGATAGTGGTCCTTCCATCATTGAACTTGTTCCTTTTAAGTTAATCAGCGTGTCAAGTCGAGTCATCCACATCGAAGGAAACAAGAATAGTAGGTAGCGCGTTCCACCGGCAAACACAAACAAAACTCCTGCTAGCGCACTCTTCCACCAGGAGGACATGTACCGATTTGCTATCATTACAAAAAGGATAATGGTGTACCCCCAAACAATTGCTTTTCCCATATCAAAGGCACTCCATGGGAAGAAACCTCCAATGGCCATAAGACTTGCGCTGAGAAGTTGAAAACCATAATGATAACCAAACGGTTCTGTTGATTCAAATGTTGGCGGAATTATCCCCCTTCCCATCTGAGATATGATGGATAAATTCTTGGGTTCATCGAAAAGAGATATTCCTCGACTAATCAGAAAGAAAATTCCGCCTAATATCAATCCTGTGGCAATTAATACCCACTGCATCCTCATTGTCTTGATGAACGGATTAGGAAGATTACGGCGGGATGCCAGAAATCCAGTTGTAAATATGAGAACACTGGGTAATGTAAAAGCCACCGTTGGAACCAGATATCTTCCGCTAATATTGCATAGAAAAAGGTAACTTATTAACCCCACTCCAAAGCCAGTAATCAATTCTTCTTTTGAATCTAAGCAGAATATTCGATGAACAATAAAGAATCCGCCTGCTGTCCATAACAGACAAGTGACTGACCATATGATGATAAGCAGAAGATTATCCCGTAGAATGTCCATAGTCGTCTCGCTAACCTAAAAATAGAGTACTGTTTGTTTATACTTCTGGCCTTTTTGCATAAAACTATTCTTATCAACAAGCATTTTGACTGATTGCACAATTGGTTTACTGATTTTTTCCATACTCACAGGACCATAGCTGAGCTTAGCAGGTTTCCTTCCGCCGCATAGAAATATCATCAATCGGACAAGTCATTCTCCTCGGCGAAGCGGCTTCGTGGACATGACCGCCATCAATGTGACCGCATCCTCGTTGTCATCCCCGCTCTTAAACTCAGCCCGAACGCGGCGCTTTACTTTCTGAAAGTTTTCTGGGTCGCTCTCCAGGATGCTGATTTGATTCTTGCCAAAATACCTTTCAAACACCCGGCGGTAATCCCTGACGCGGAAGCGGTTCAGGTTGCTGGTGGGGTTCAACCAGTTTTTCCACACCTGATCGCTGTAGCATAACATCTCAAACGGGTATGTGAAGTAGTGGTCGCGCAGGTCAATGAATGCCAGGGCGTGCCCGGTGGGTTTCAGTAAGCTGGCCAACGCTTTCGTGATACCATCCACATCTCCCAAGTGTTCATATACCGATGAGCTGACCACCAGGTCAAACGGTCCAAGCAAAACTGAATCGGGAAGTTTTCGGATATCGCCATGATAGGTGGTGATCCACTCCGGTCTGGCAGTTACAGCATCCCCCTCCACTTGCAAATACTGCTCATACTCTGACATCAGCCCATCATTGATGTGCCGATTTACTGGCGGATACAGGTCACACACGGTCACATGCTTGCAGCCAGCTCGCAGCAATTCCACCGCCACCGCCAGGCTGCCACCATAACCAAAGACAAGCACATGCTGTCCTTTGAAAGTCAGACCCTGCTCCCCAAAATACGCTGAATAACGCGCAACGGCCTGGGCAGGCTCGCGCGTCTCCAACCCTGGGCGAATAATGATGCCTTTACGCAACAGGGTGCGCGCCAAGTCTTCCGGTAATCGGTGGCGGATGGCGCGTAAAAGCAGATATTTTACATTCATATCGCTTATACCCTGAAAGTAGTGATGGCAGCCACTACCCGTTCCATTTCACTCGCGGTCATGCCGCTGTAAAATGGCAGTCGCGCCAGTTGGTCACTGACCCGCTCCGTCACCGGGCAGTCACCGGCTTTACCACCAAAACTCAGCCCCATGGGGGATAGATGTAGCGGTAGATAGTGGAATACGCTCATCATCCCCTGGTCCTTTAGGTGTTTAATAAATGCTGTCCTGGCATCAAGATCCGGAAGTAGCATGTAATACATATGATAAGCCTGCTCAGTATGCGCTGGAATCAGCGGGCGACTCACTCCGTTCTCCTCCGCCCACCCGGCCAGGTTCGCATCATAATATTCCCAAATCTTTTTGCGCCGCTCTTGGATTTCGTCGCGCGCTTCCAATTGGGCCAGCAGCAACGCTGCCAGCACTTCGGAAGGCAGGTAGCTGGAACCCACATCCACCCAGGTATATTTATCCACCTGGCCGCGGAAGAACCGGCTGCGGTTGGTGCCTTTTTCACGAATAATCTCCGCCCTGTCAATTAATTCTGGGTCGTTGATCAGCAGCGCGCCACCTTCTCCGCTGGTGAAGTTCTTGGTCTCATGAAAGCTCTGCGTTGCCATGTCGCCGAATGTACCCAGGTATTTTCCCTTGTATTTTCCAAATAAGCCGTGGGCGTTATCTTCCACCACCTTCAGGTGATATCTGCCCGCAGTGGATAGGATCTCTTCCATTTCACAACCCACCCCGGCATAATGCACCGGCACCAGCGCCCGTGTCTTTTCAGTGATCAAACCTTCCAGCAGGCTTTCATCCATATTCAATGTGTCCGGGCGGATATCCACAAACACTGGCTTCGCCCCGCGCAAGACAAATGCATTCACGGTCGAAACAAAAGTGAAGGATGGGATGATCACTTCATCCCCCGGCTGGATATCCAGCAGGATGGCGGCCATTTCCAGCGCATGGGTGCAGGATGTGGTTAATAAGGTCTTTTTTACACCCAGGCTCTCTTCAAGGATGGTGTTGCAGGCCTTCGTGAATGCCCCATCGCCAGAAAGGTGCGCCTTTTCCAGCGCTTGTTGAATGTAAATACTTTCTTGACCGGTGTAAAACGGGCGGTTGAAAGGGATTGGATCCATGGTTAGTTTTGGATTTTCTTCTTGAAAATGAATAACTTCTGTGTGCCATAATCACCCGCGGCAGGCAGCTGCGAGAACCAGCGGTTCCATTCCATATCGGGGGCAGCCACATTGACTTTGTCATCCAGTGCCTGGCTGAGCAATGGTTTAAGCACCCGGGTGCCAACATAATAGCTGGAAGCAAAGTTATCCAGCTTCAGTAGCTCCATCTCCGGCTTCATGGTGTCGATGACCAGATCCTCATCCAGGTAGTGGTTAAAGGGTGGCATGGGGATGTCCGCCAGCCCCCATTCATTGCGAAACTGGTTCATCTTGCGCCATCCTTGCAAAGTTGCCTCGGAAAGAAGCAGCAACCCGCCAGGTTTGACCATGCGGACCAATTCGCGCAGACCCTTCTTCTGCATCTCCCAGTCATGCAGGTTAATTACCACGCGGATGACCACTACCTTGTCGTAATGATTCTCAGGTTCTGTCAGCCGGGTGATATCGCCCACCGCGAAGCTGGCATTCCCCTTCAGCTTACCCTGCACGTCTTTCAAATTGTTATGCGCCTCTGCGATCATCTCCGGAATGTAATCCAGCCCCTTGATCTCGATCTTCTTCTGCGACGCAAATGATAGGGAGGAATACCCATTGGCACAGCCTACATCCAGAACTTTATCGCCATCTTCAAACCAGTGGATCAGTGTGCGGATCTCCAGGTCAATGGCGTACTGATCCGACCAGGAGGCGGCAAAGGATTTGCCATGCAGCTTCGCCTGTTCTGTCCAGAAATTCTTTATTTCATCATATGTATAGCTTGCCATGCAGCTCCTTGTCAGCCTTCATCAAAGAATATTCGGTTAGCCTCAAACAACGATTCCGGCGTTCCAGCATCCATCCATTTACCTTCAAAAATCTCATATTCCATCTGGTGCAACTGGATGTATTCGTTATTTAGTGAGGTAATTTCCAACTCACCCCGCGCGGAATACTCCAGTGTTTGAATGATATCAAAAACCTTTTCATCATAGCAATACAAACCAACCACCGCGTAATCCGATGGTGGCTGTTTGGGTTTTTCTTCAATGTACATCACCTGCTTCTCATCCAGCGCGGCTACCCCATAGCGGGTCGGGTCGCTTACTTTCTTCAATACCACCCGCGCGCCTTCTTTCTGTCTGGCGAAGTTTTCCACCACATGGGTAATGCTGCCACCAAATATATTATCCGCCAGCATGACCACCACCCGGTCACCACGCGCGAAGTTACTGGCCAGTGAAAGCCCATGGGCAATACCCATCGGTTTTTCCTGCACCCGGTAGCTGAAGGAGCAGCTAAACTCTTCCCCGCTCCCCAAACAACGCACCATGTCGCCCATGTGCTCGGTGCTTGTCACCACCATGATCTCTTTGATCCCGGCGCTTACAAGTTGCTGCACCGCGTGGAAGATCATCGGCACCCGCCCCACTGGCAGCAGGTGTTTGTTGGTGGCTTTGGTAAGCGGGTAGAGGCGGGTTCCCTGCCCACCTGCCAGAATAACACCTTTCATTTCTTTTCCTCCAGTCGCCAGGCATAATTTTTATGGATCCAGTCTTGATAAGCGCCACTGCGAACATGCTCCACCCATTCCGTGTGGGCGATATACCAGTCCACTGTCCGTCGCAATCCATCCCGAAATTTGACAGCAGGCGTCCAACCCACCTCCGCCTTTATTTTGGATGAATCAATGGCGTAACGGCGGTCATGCCCCGGGCGGTCGGGTACGAAAGTGATCAGATCAGTGTAATGTTTCAATCCGCGCTCAGCCAGTTTTTCGTTGCCTGCAGCCGGACGCACTTCTTCCAGCACAGCACATATCTGGCGCACCACGTCAATGTTTTTTTGCTCGTCATCCGCGCCAATGTTGTAAACCTCACCGGGAGTATTGTTCTGCAGGATCATTTGCAGCGCCGCGCAATGGTCTTCCACATAGATCCAGTCGCGAATATTCCCTCCATCACCATACACCGGCAACGGTTTGCCATCCAATGCGTTGCTGATGATAAGCGGGATAAGTTTTTCGGGAAACTGATAAGGGCCATAATTATTGGAGCAGTTAGTGGTCACCGTGGGCAGCCCGTAGGTATGGAAGAAGGCGCGCACAAAATGGTCACTGGAAGCCTTGGATGCGGAATAAGGGGAATTGGGTAATGTGCGGGAAGTCTCACTGAATTTACCGCTCTCGCCTAACGAGCCATATACTTCGTCAGTGGAAATATGCACAAATCGGAAAGATTGCTTCCTATCAGCTGGCAGGATTTCCCAGTAGGTTCGTGCTTCCTCCAGCAGGTTGTAGGTGCCCACAACGTTGGTTTGCAGAAAGGCAGCTGCATCCACGATCGAGCGGTCCACGTGCGATTCTGCTGCCAGATTCATGATAGCTACCGGTTGGTATTGATTCAACAGGTGGCGTACGAACTCCCGGTTGCCAATATCCCCCTTTGCAAAAACATACCGTGAATCTGATGATATGTCCGCCAGGGATTCCAGGTTACCGGCATAGGTCAAATTGTCCAGGTTGATTACACCGAAGCCTGTGGTGCGGATCAACCGGTGCACCAGGTTGGCACCGATAAATCCAGCTCCGCCTGTTACCAGCAGAAATTCCGCTGCCATCATTCCACCTTTGTTTTACATCCACTGTTGATCTCATTGTCGATCACATACGGCAAGCGATCCGTGGAACGGTTAAAAATGCTGGCAATATATTCGCCAATGATGCCCAGGGTTAACAACTGCGCCCCGCTGAATATGGTGATAATGGAAGCCAGGAAGGGGAAACCAGGCAAACTCCCTTCCGCAAAGTAGCGGATGATCACATAAAGGAATACAGCCACGCCAAAAAGAAATACGGTAAAACCTAGCATGCTGGCAAAACGCAGGGGGATGGTGCTATAACCGGTCAGGACCAGAAATGCAGCAGAAGCCAGTTTCCAGAAGTTGTAATTGGATTTACCATACGGTCGCGGTTGCTCATCCACGCGTACCACTGCAAATTTTGTTGTAGCCCAGGAGAGCAGAACATCCACAATGACTCTGGGGTTATGGTACTCCGCGAAAGCTTTGCGCAGGTCGGTGCGAAATACCCGAAATGGCCCGATGTTAATTACTCTCGGGACGCCCATTACCAGTGCCATCGCTTTTTTAGTGAAGCGTGAAGAGAAGTTCCGCCATAATTCATGCGGCATCTTGTTTGGGGAGCCATAGACAACGTCATACCCTTCCTGGTATTTTGCCATCAGCCTGTAGATCTCTTCTGGTGGCTGTTGCAAATCGTCATCCAGTGTAATGGTTACTTCATACTGCGCGGCACGGATGCCGCACAGCAGGGCATTGTGCTGCCCTGAGTTGCGCATCAAATTGATGGCGTGTATCCAGAGGTGCTCCCTGGCTAGTTCCCGGATGACTTGCCAGCTATTATCGTGGCTACCATCATTAACTAATATCAATTCAAAGCGATCCGCCACTGCTGGCAGGACTGCCTCAAGGCGGCTGATCAAAATTGGCAGTGATTCTTCCGAGTTGTAAACTGGAATCACAACGGAGCAGTTTGGTTTAGGGTTGGTTGTCATCAGGCTATTGAACGCAGTTAAACTCTTTGATGATTTCTGCTAATAAAAATTGATCGGATTCCGTTAAACTTCCGCTGTCTCCTATTCTACCCCAAATCTGACATAACCCTTTGCGATGGGATTTCTTCTCAGCCACCATCTCGCGGGCAATCTGGATCGCTTCTGCTAAGCGACCATGCAATCCCAGGCCTTCCACAAACGGTTGGTATTCTGTGATGTCACCAGGGGTTAAGCCAGCTTGTTCCGCCTGGTCCCACAAGGCTGCTACTTGCTCATAATCTCCAGTCTGTCGCACAAGGTCTGCTTTCTCAAAGAAGTAACACCAGTTTTGTTCTGTGGTTTCCGGGAAAAACTGTGGGATGGGTATTGCCGGTTCTCCCGGGTCTGTGATGATTCGTTCCAGATTGGATAATGCAATGACATCCGCCATGCTAACGTTCAATCTCGGAAACGAAACAATGTTGGCATATTCATCATCCAGAACCCGCACACAACCTCCTTCCGGGACATGGATCGCTAGAATATCCGATGTGTTGCCATGGAACTCCAGCGCTCTATATTTCTGGATCACCGGCGTATCCGGCTCAAGAACCTTGAGTGCGCTATTCTTACGAACTGTCAGGTAATCTAATACATAGGGTAAATCTCCACCATGAAAATCCGGTGCATATGTCCAGTTGATGGCCGCGGTCAGGGAATTATCGCTGTAATAGTTGAAAGGCAATTCATACGCCACCAGCATCGTGCCCGGCTGCAGCCCGGGAACCCGCCAGGTGAGCTGTTGTAGAAAACTATTCAGCTTATTCCATTCCAGACGAAAGCTGTTGGCTGTCTGAAAATGCCAACCAGCGGAAAGCGCCACCAGCAGGCTGAGCAAGGCAACCCGCAGCCATCGACTCCTTAGTAAATATATCCCCGCCGCCAGGATCAACGCCGAGCCAAACATCATGGGCAACGTGAAGCGGTTATATGGGAATCTAAGGTCGAATGTCAGCCGCGCTGCCCAGGATGGCAGGCTGCCAGCCATTAGCATCGCCACCCCAATCATCATTGCCTGCGTCTGCCAACTTTGCCAGATAACTCCTTTTTCATCTTCGGATTCATCCCTCGTTGAAAACTTCCAGGCAAACCAGGCACTCAACGCCAGTGCCCCACCTGCAGCCAGTCCCATCACCAGATTCAGCCGCGATGTCCACTGCACGTTCTCTGGGGGAGTGAAGATTTGCGTCCAGGCCAACACCCCGCCCTTGAACGCATTCCCTGCCATATTCTTGAGCAGATCCCAGAGCATTAGCAATATCCCGCTCTCGCCTGACACCCGGATCCGGTAGAGTGAGGACTCGACGATCATACCGCGCCAGATGGTAAATACTATCAGCACAAGCAGATATGGCAGCCATTGAAGCAGCGTTCTTTTTATGCTTACGCCAATTTTTTCTCCTCGCTGTGTTAGCACGATCCACAAAATAGCTGGCCGGGAAAATTCCAACCCATAATAATATTCCGACCCCAGCAGTGACACTGTTCCGCAGATGAGCGCCAGGGCGGTGAATAACATGTGCCGGCCGGGTGTTCGCTCCGCCTTGAGCATCAAAGCCAGTGATAGCATAAAAAGCAGCAGCAGAATGAACACCCGGCTATATATGGTTGATATCCACTGCTGACCAAAGCCCGGGTACACCAGGAAAAGCAGCGACACCACAAATGCCAGCTCTTTCTTTCCCGGCCAAATGAGGCGTACTATCCAGCCGACGCATAAAGCGGACACCCAGCGCATGAAAATGGCAAAAACCTGCCACAGGGTGATGTTTTCGCCAAAAATCGGTGCGGTCAGATTGTACAAAATGGGCAGGAAGGGGCGCTCGTCATAAAACACGAGATGGTACTGAGTGGGGCCAAGCACATGCCCAAAAAAGACATATGGCATATCATCCCAGTACAAACCGACTGAGCGGATAAATACCCCGTATGCCAACCAGGCAATGATCAGCAACACCCAGGGGGTAAGTGTTTCCAAACGCAAATATTTCTTCAAGACTGTCCTCAATATGGTTTAATTATAACGAATCCAGTAGAATCTTGTGATCTATCCTTCGCCCGACTCTATAGTAATCCCTGTCAGCGTTTATAATAAAGCCAGACAACATTATGAACATTATCCAGCGATCTAAGACTCAAAAGATCATTGACACCATCGCCTTCCCCCTGCGCGCATTCACCATCTTTGAGGAGGATAAATGGGGGCTTTCTTCACTGCGCACAGACCGCTGTGATTACTGCGCTGGTGAAGTTCAAGGCTATACCCTGGATGTCGGTTGTGGTCCGGATAACTGGTTTATCCATCACAATCTGCAGGGAAACGGGATTGGTATCGATGTGTTTAAATACCGCGGTTTGTCGGATGAGAATATCGTAGAGGATATTACCCATTTCCCGTTCCCGGATGCCGCTTTTGATACGGTTACTTTCATCGCGAATCTCAACCATGTACCCCGCTCGCAGCGCGATATCGAGCTTGCGGAAGCCTACCGGGTGCTTAAGCCCGGTGGCAACATCCTGGTGACCATGACCAATGCCCTGGCTCTGTTGGTGGTGCACCGGGTGGTGGAATGGTATGACCGAATTTTTAAGACCCGGCATGACATGGACAATATCCGTGGCATGGGGCATGAAGAGGAGTATTATTTAAAAGACGAGGAAATCCGTTCCCGTCTACATAAAGCCGGCTTCACTAACCTGCAAAAGAAACGATTCCCCACCGTATGGGGACTCAACTGGGTGACAATCGGATGGAAAAAAGATCAAAATCTCTCACAGTAGTCATTCCCGCTTATAACGAAGCAGCCGCCCTGCCCATCACACTTCCAGCTGTGTTGGAATATTGCAAAGCCCGCCACTGGAAACTGATCGTGGTCAATGATGGCTCTTCTGATAATTCAGCTGAAATCCTGGCGGAGTTCGAGGATCAACCCCGCTTGAAGGTCATCCACCACAAGGTCAACCGCGGCTATGGCGGGGCATTGAAAACCGGTTTAATGGCCGTGGAGACCGACTTTGCTATTTCCTTCGACGCTGATGGCCAGCATAATTTATCTGATATTGACCGATTGTTTAATGAGATCCTGGGGCAGGATGCCGATATGGTCGTTGGCAGCCGGATAAGGTCAAAATACTCCCACTGGTATCGTGAGTTTGGCAAGTGGATTATCCGCCGGGTGGCAGGCATGATGATGCCCATGCCCCTGCGTGACTTGAATTCCGGTTTCAAACTCTATCGCACCAGTTTGGTGCAGCAATACATACCCCTCTGCCCGGATTCAATGGCTTTTAGCGATGTCATCACCCTAATCTTCCTCAACCAGCGTTGCAAGGTCATCGAGTTGCCCATTGAGGTGCATCCACGCGGATCAGGCAGTAGCAAGATCAGCACTCGTACCGCCTTTGAAACCATCTTGGAGATTCTGAACATTGTGATGTTGCTGGCGCCACTGCGCATCTTTCTTCCGGCTTCGGTGATGTGCTTCCTGGTGGGTGTTGGATGGGGTATACCGTTTGTTATTTCCGGTCGCGGAATCAGTGTGGGTTCCATGCTGGCCATTGTCACGGCCCTTATTTTGTTCACCCTCGGGTTGGTATCCGAGCAGCTTTCCCACCTGCGTAAAGAAATTTATATCAAACCCCGAAAATAACGCTGATATAAACTCCGTCTCCCCGTCCTGTCAGTAATCTAACCACTCTTGGCTTACCTGTTGCCGATGATTCGCATCCCGGCATTTCTTTATGCCATCAGTTGTTAAATGGTGAGCAAGATTTCAAATCAGATATCGTTTCGAAAAGGAGAGAGCCACCTGGCCCAATATAATGACCACTATTCAAGTTTGTAATTGTAGGCGCTCACAATCACTTGCAGTTTTGAACATCCAGTAGTTTGCGGAAATCATTGGGGTCATTTTGATAGGAAGTGGCAACTTCAATAACACATGGGTCGGAGAATTCCACCCGCCGTTCAGGACCCATTGCCTTCCACCAATTCTTATCCATATATACATAATTAAAACCTGCATGAGCGAAATCAGCTGGAACACCGTCATTATATAATTCCGTCCACTCTTCAGTCCTGGCATGCAAACCTCCAGGCGAAGCGATCGTTAATCGTCCTGTTAATGCTGTGGCTCTCCAGCCTTCTGGGTCAAACACAAGAGCATCCTTAGGTAGATCATTCCAGGTGGATTTGGCAATACTGGCATCCATCCCGTTCATAAAGTCAGAAAGGATTTCAGTTCTCGCGGATGCGAGTGTAATTCCGGTATTCACAATGCCGCCAAAGACCATCAGTACAAGCGAAATTGCAGCAAATCCGGATGCAAAAGAAGAGAATTTCCCTCGATTTTCCCAAATCCAGAACATCACCATCAGCGTCCAAATCATCAGCGCATGTTCGGAAAATTTGACGATATTCGATCCAACCCAGAGTGAAAAAAACATGGGAATGAGAAATCCAATCCAACAACTGATGATCAGTACACCGCTAAACAATTCGCCAGCCCGATATCTTTTCCACGCTAATTTTGTGATGTAAATGGATAGGAAAATAATGGGTCCAAGCTCTAACAATCCTACTATAAGCTGAACGGGGGAAGTAACCGCCAAATTCCCCAGCCGGGAATTAGTAATTACTGGCGGCCAGATCAAACCAATAGACACGGGATATTCTGAATAGCCTTGTGCAGAAGTCGCACCCGCCGAGTACAACAGCTTCTGGAGAACCTCAGAAAGCGCTCCTCCTTGAAATATAGCGATAACACCTGATATGATCGCGCCAGGAATAAATGGGTTGTTAAGGTCGAGCTTCTTTGTTTTGATCCATTCGGCCAGTATTATTATTCCGGTTCCAGCTATGATCAACAGGTAACTCGATTCCCAAACGAGTGCCCAACTGGCAAGTATGATGGCATAAAACAAGGTTGTCCATTTGGTGCAAGAGCGCCCAACAATCAACCAGAGCAGAAAAAGTATCGTCATATGGACAGCATACGATCCAGACTGCATATAGATCATATAAGACAACGCCCAGTTTCCATTCATAAACCCGGAAATATAAGGCACAGCCATATTGGTTGAGGATACATATTTTTGACTTAGATATTCCGAAAATTGAAAGGAACTATGAAATGGAAATACTTGAGTGTCTGCTACCTTAAAGAAAGCGTCTGGAAATAAGAAAAGTAAATACCGGGTTCCAGTCGCAAAAAGCAAGACGACGGCAGCCAACATGCTTTTAACGAAGGTTATTAAATATCGGGAAGCTAATAAATAAACCAATATTACAGAATATGCACCAAAGATAGCTTTGCTGAAATCGAATGCGCTCCAGGGGAATAAACCACCCAGCGTCATGAGACTGGCGGCAAGGATGTGGAAACCATAATGATAAAGCATTAAGAATTCAGCATTCATATAAAAATGCGGGGGTATATCTCCTGTCGCAATCAGGGAGATTAATGACAGGTTTTTAGGTTCATCATATAAGGTAATCCCTTTGCCAAAAATCGCAAAAACATAGAGCAACAGGAGAAATGCAATCAGCTGAGGCCAGGCTTTTAGATCGGTAATTAATTCTGAATAGTTTTTTGCCTTGATCACCAGCCAGCATCCAACTGCAAGGATCAAGCCGGCCGACAAAAACATGGCTACCTCTACTGGCAATACCCTGCCAATAAGATTTACTTCCCAGATAAATATCAGTGCGCCTGTCGCAAAACCGGTAATTAAATTTTCTCCCCGCTCCAATTTAAATATATTGCGGATGATAAACCATCCCCCAATTGACCAGGCGGAAGCTGCGATCAACCAGGGGAAGAGTGCACTAATTGAGCTGTCTCTTAGCCAATACATGGATTATTTTTCGCACTCCTTAGCATTTTCTGGAATTAATGTTAAATCATATGGAAGTTCGGAGGTGGATAGATAACTTAGGTTTTCTAGGTAAGTAAAATTGCCATGGAAATACTTATTGAAAATTATACGAAAACTATTAACTGGTGACATTGAACGATCCAACAAAACTGCATCTCCACCGAGATAAATGGCATTCAAAATCTCCAGCCGGTTTTCATTCATAAATCCGTGATCCCCCTGCAAAATAATCACAACTGGTCTTTCTGAAGACTGGATGATGTTCTCAACTATTCCTGGTATCCTGTTGTTTACGAATTGTACTTGATTGATATACCCCTTCTGATAATACTCCTCGCTGACCGGATAATCCTGCTCGCCCCGGTAGAAATTCGAATCTTCCACCAGAGAGCCATCGGGTTCAAAAATGAACGGTACATGTGGTACGTTTATGTGGGCATAAACAAATTTTGGGCCAGCCATCGCTGGCAGATCCTTGTCCAACCATTCAAGCATGGTCATGGTGCGGGCGACATGCTGTTCATGATGCGGAACCAGTTGATCCACCAGGCCAGATCGTAACTTTTTGTTTGTATCTGCGATCAACCGGAAAGCGGTGCTGCGCAGGAACATTTCCTCAAACGGACGCAACGGCGCCACCAGCGACATATTCGTATTCGGCGTCACATACAGGTCAGCGTCCTTCCATTGATTCCAGGCATAACCGGTTTCAAATCCCACGATTTTATATCCCAATTCTTTCAACTGCTTCCGCACATAATTATTCTGTATCAATGCCGTCGCTTGGGTTAGATCGCTATTGCCGGGAGTGAACTGGTCACTGAGCGCTGAAAGGTAATTAAGGTTTAGCGTGGAAGATATGGAAAGCTCGGTGAAGCCATAGTTACTGCGGCTGCAATCGCCCACTTGAAATCCGATCTGCTCCAATTTGCTTATGAAACTTGAGTTATCGTAGTCAAAATCTCTCTGCAACGCGTCTGCACGGGTATAGGAATCCAGGATGATGTAGTATATATCCGGCATTTTCTGTGGGTCACCTGAATACGAAATGTCGCGGGTGATTCCAGCCTGGGCAGTGCGTTTCCCCTGTTCCAGCCTCATGTTATAACTCACAACCGGGATGATAGCCAGTATTACCAGTGCCGTAGCAATCATGTTTAGCGCGGATGTGGCTTCTTTGAAATCCTTCTTACTTCTGCTAAGCAGAAATACTCCGCCCAGCAGAAGTAAGATGAAAATTGAACCAAGGAACTTATGGTGGCTTAGGTTAACTAGGAATCCGCTTGACTCCAGGAGTAGTTGGTGAATATGGCCATACGAAAAAAATAGTAGTAAAACATAAGAGGTAATGATCGCAGCTTTTTGCAGGGATCTGAACACCCACCACGCCAGCCCAAGGAGAACACACCCAAATATCAGGCTCGCCAGCAGTGGACGACGCACCAGCCAAAGGTCGATCTGGCTTACATTGGCAGACATGAGCGCTATTGCCGGGTAAATGGACAGAAGGAGGGTGTGTAATGGAAATTGTGCAATTCTTTTCATGGTCATATTTTAATCCGCTTTACCGTCCTTACACTATCCTCAGGTCATAAACCTCTATGATTACAATCTCACTTCAACCGTTTCGCCCGTTTCTTATCTAATATCATACCGCCCACGATCACCAGGGTTGAAAAGAACAGGATGGCAGCCACCATCCAGTAAAACGGTAGCTTAAGGAAAATCCGGTAGTAGCGGGCAGCATACCACTGTAAAAAGAATACCAGGAAAATTCCCTCCACCAGGACAATTCTCTTCAGCCAGATAAATCCGTGTTCCTTTGCCCGATGCCAGGCCCATGCAGCAAAGATGGCTAAAAAGACGAGGATAATCGTCCGGTAGCGCGGGTTATCCCACTGGTCGCCCCCGGCTCTTACTGAACACAGGATAATCCAGAACCAGATCACAGCTGCCAGCCACAACATCTTCTTTTGAGTAGCGTTGTCTTTTTCGTTAAAGGCGGCTAGTGTGCCATATATCAGCAGTGGCAGCATCAGATACCACCCCCCGGCCAGCCAGGAGGAAAGGAAACGCCAGATCCAGGCCGCGGTGTCCATCAAGGTCGCTGGCAGGACAGGCTGTAAAACGCCATAAATAACAATAAAAGGCAGCTTTGCCCATTCCGGCAGGGCTTTCAACTGGTATTCCAGCTGCCCCGAAGCTCCTTGCGTCAAAGAGAGGTCCCAAGCCGCAGCGTTACGCAGCCAGTTGAAGATCACCTCCAGCGGTGAATCCTTCACAAAGTGCGACTGTCGCGCCAGTCCATAAGAAAGCGCGAATAGACCCAGAATGACAACCGCGGATACCACCGGAATGACCCACCATTGGATTTTCCGGCTGCTGCGGTCCAGCCACACCCAGACAGAGATGATCACCAGGCTTAAGACAGCAAACCCGGGTGAAAATAACAGCATACCGGCGACGCCAGTGAGCATCCAGCCCCAGCTGTTCTTAAAGCCTGAGTGCTGCCATTCCAGCGCTGCCCAGAATACGATGGTGACAAACGTGATCAGGTATGGCTCGCGCATTTGCGATGCCCCCAACAGTACCGCCTGTGGGTAAAGAACATACCACCAACCGGCGAATTTTCTCCAGCGCTCCTTTCCCAACCTTGAAAGCAGCATCCACAGGAAGGGTACTCCCGCAGCGGCCACCAGCGCGGAGAGGATGAGCATCAGGTGTGGCCGGTGCTCTCCCCCCGAAAGCTCACGATAAGTCAGGATGCTCAAGCCGAGGTATCCGCCGTATTGATCGGTGGCGTATTGTTTGGTAAAGACCGAGTAAATGGGTTTGTCCGACCGGGCAATGTTCACCGCCTGCGTGTCCCGCCTGAAGGCATCAAAAAATACATAGCCGGCTTTCTGCTGGTTCGTGTCGTAGCCAACCACTGGCAGCGCTTTCATCAAGCCCACGCCCAGCCCGAGGCGTAAAAAGAAAGCAGCAACTATCATCCATCCCAAAAGCCTGGCAGACCCTGCCTTTTTATGCAGCAGGTAAAGGATGGCAAAGCTGATTCCCAGTAGGAAACTGGTTGCCATCCAACCCGCAAAAAAGAACCCTTGTTCTATCAGCAGCGTGAGCAGCGCGCCTAGTGCCAGGCTGGCGGTTGTGATCAAAATAGATATAAGTATCCAGGTCTTTTTCATTCGCTTATCCACTGCTTTCCATGAATTGCAGGATGCGTTTCTGCCTTTTTTGGATGCTCAAATCCTGGATCACTGCCTGCGCTCTTTTCCCGATCACTTCTCTCTTCACTGGGTCGTTGACCAGCAGGTTGACTGCCGCAATCCAGGCATCCGCATCTTCCGGCGGGCAAAATAGCGCTGAATCCTGATCAAGCACCTCATGGATAACCGGCAGGTCGCTGCTGATGATCGCCTTCCCTGCAGCCATATATTCAAACATTTTCATCGGGCTGCAAATGTCCGCCGAATTACCGCCGCTGCTTCCCGCAATGACACGCTCATATGGCATCACCAGGATGTCACAGGCAGACTGGTACTTCGCTAGGCGGGTATTATCAATAAAACCGGTAAGCACCACATTTTTCATTCCAGCAGTAATCAAACGGATCCGCACCAGCGCCAGCTCCTCCTCGCGGCCGCCAATCCACAGGTGCTGCACATTCGGGTAAGCCTTTGCCAGCTGGAAGAGGATCTCCACCCCGCGCCCTGCGTAGAAGTGTCCAGTGTACCCCAGGGTCACCTGTTCATTGAGGCCCAGTTCTTTTCGAGCTACAATGCTTGTCGGCAGGTTTGCGTATCGTTTCAGGTCCACCCCGTTCGGTGCGATGATCACATCATCCTCCGGTATCATGAACCCTGCCTGGGCTTCCAGTGCGTGCTTCAAAGCTTGAGAGACCAGGACGAGTTTCTTCTTCCCATTCGATTTCAAGAATTTGATGAGCCAGAACAAGCCAAATCTCCCGGTTGCCCGGTCATGAGCTTCCAGCACTGTTGGCAGACCGAGGACAAGCGCGCCTACGGCCACCTGGGGCAGCCAGGTATAAACTATATCTGCCCCCCAGCGATTTGCGGCATGCAAGGTGCTGATGGCAAAATCATATCGCCTCAATTTCCTTACGGATGGCAGCCACCTCACCTCAAAATCCGACTCCAACCCGTAGAGACTCTTCATTTGATTAAAATTGGTGTTGAACTTGCCGGGTGCCCATATGCAGATCTCATGCCCGGCCTGCCGCATGGCATCACAGACTTTCATCACCTGGATGCTGTTTGCTGTCGTGGAGGGAATAAGCGAATTGGTAATGCAGGCGATCCTCATACGGCTTCTCCTTCCTTCTTCGAAATCTCCGAAAGACCTTTCCGAGCCAGGATGGCTACTGTAACGCACAGGTAAAGCGATAATAACACCGCTTCCCATTGATATCCAAGCAATGGAACCACTGTAACTGTCAGCGCCACTTTAACCAGCGTTGCCCAGAAAGCGACTTTCAACGGATAGTCCGCCATACCAAACGCCAGCAATAAAGAACGATTCCAATATAGACTGTTGGCAAGCCCGAAACCAGCCAAAAGGATGATCAACAATGGCAATGCAGGCAGGAATTCTGATTTATAGATGGCATGCAATTCACCATTCCAGGGGATCCACGCTGTGAAGAACAGCTGCCTGCCAAAAAGAACCAGCACAATGCCTACAGCCAAAGTCCATCCGCCGGCGATGAGCGTCACTCTCCGCAGAAGCTGACGCAATCTTTGCCATGCTTTTTGGGTAACGGATCGCATGATTTCGGGGTAGGTGGTACTGATAAATGGGTTGATCGGCATGATCATCAAATTAATCACCGCCAGCGCAGTCTTGTAATATCCAGCGGCCTGTGTATTGAAAAGCCAGCCCACCCACAGTAACTCGCTGTCGCGCACCACCATGTTGATCGTCCCACTCAAGTTGGTGCTGATTGCAAACCGTGCCAGTTCTTTGAAAGGCGGTAGCAGCTTGAAAGACGCCTGCCACCAACCTTTGCCCAGGGTCTGGTTCAGGTTCCGAATAGCCAGCAGCATCGGGCCAATACCCGCCACCAATTTTCCAGCCAGGTAAGCCAACAACACCACCAAAATGCCTGCTTTTGTGAAATATGCATAAACAATGATCACGGCGGTCACCAGACTTTGCAACAGGTTGATGACCGATTGTCCTTTAAAGCGGTTGCCCACCTGCAGAACGCCAGTGGCAGTCTCTGTAGCCAGCATGCCAATAATCGAAATACCAAATAAAAAGAAGTATGGGGTGGAAGAAGGATCATGGGCAATGTACCGGGCTCCCAGCGGTGCCGCCAGTACAAGAACGAGATACGCCGCCAGGGAGGTGCCTGCCTCCATCAAACCGGCCGCTTTCACCAGCGCACCAGCTTTTTTTAGCTCTCCCCGGGTGACATATTCACCCATATAACGGACAACCACATCACCCATGCGAAATGAGAGCAGTCGATTGATGCTGGAAACAAAACTGATCACGATCCCCAGGGCGCCAAATTTCTCGACCCCCAGCAAATTCGCAGTTACTATGCTTAAAATCGCGCTGATGGTATTGCTGGTGAAGAGCAGCCCGGAATTCTTGACGATCCGCCCTAACAACCGGTCCGAAGACCAGGAGTGGAAAAGGCGTTTAAGAAAACTCATCCCGTCTTCACCTGGCTGGCCCAGGTACGTTCACTTTGGTACCAGTTCACCAGCCGGGTTACGCCTTCTTCGAGGGAGACCTGCGGTTTCCAATCCAGCACACGGATGGCTTTGCTGGAATCTGAGAGGTTTGCCAGTGCGTCTGCCTTATGAATGGGGTGGTACTCCAGGATGGCTTTGCGGCTTATCTTCGTTTCAAACAGGTGAACCAGGTCATTCATGGATATCTGTTCGTGCCCGCCCAGGTTGATGATCTCATAGCCCAAAGGCTTGCAACCCTGGATGGTGCCGCGGGCGATGTCGTCCACATAGGTAAATCCGCGCGTCTGGTTGCCATCCCCATTGATCTGCACCGTCTTGCCTTCATGGATCCACTGGTTAAAGCGGAACATAGCCATGTCGGGCCGCGCTGCCGGGCCGTATACCGTGAAATAGCGGAAGACTGTCACATCCAATCCGTAAAGGAAATGATAGGTATAGCCCAAGACCTCGGAAGCTTTTTTAGATGCAGCATAAGGCTGCATGGGGAAATCGGTGTTGGCATCTTCGCGATACGGCATGGGGTTGTTTTCGCCATACACGCTGGAGGAGGATGCCTGCACAAACTTGGGAATGTCAAATTGACGGCAAACTTCCAGCATATTCAACGCGCCGTCCACATTGGTCTGGTAATAGATCCATGGGTCGATCACACTGCTGCGCACCCCAGCCCTGGCCGCCAGGTTGATAATGGCAGAACACCCGGATGCGTATTCCTTCAATTCCGGGACGATGCTTTTTTCAGAGATGTCTTTTTGCAGAAAAGTAAACCCGGGCAGCCGGCGTAAGTTTCCAAGTCGCCATTCTTTCAGGCGAACGTCATAGGCGTTATTGAGGTTGTCCACCCCAACTACTTCGTGGCCGGCCCCCGCCAGCATTTCCACTACCCTCGCGGCAATGAAACCAGCCGCGCCTGTCACGATGTATCTGGCCATTACAGCTTTACCACCTTCCTGCTGCCTTTTCCGATCTTGCCCAGTGCGTTACGGGTATCCACGATCATGACAGCGTTATCCAGGATCATCTGGTAATCATATTGTGAATGGTTTGTAACGATGACCACACAATCTGCCAGATGGACGGCATTCTGCAAATCCTGCACGCTGGTCTTATGCCAGGCATCATGCTTCAATTCCGGGATATATGGATCGTGATATTCCACCAGTGCCCCCTTTGCCATTAAGAGTCCCATAACATCCAACGCCGGGCTTTCACGCAAGTCATCAATATCCGGCTTATAAGAAGCGCCTAAAACCAATACTTGGCTGCCTTTCAGCGGTTTGGACAGCTCATTCAGCGCGTCCTGCACCCGGCTGACCACGAATCGCGGCATATTGGTATTGATCTCGGATGCCAGTTCGATAAAGCGGGCATTGTAATTTAAAGATTTCAACTTCCAGGAAAGGTAGAGCGGGTCAATGGGGATGCAATGCCCGCCCAGCCCTGGCCCCGGTGTAAATTTCATAAACCCGAAAGGCTTGGTGCCAGCTGCTTCGATCACTTCCCAAACATCCACCCCCAGGCGGTTGCAGATGATCGCCAGTTCATTCACCAGCCCGATGTTGATCATGCGGAAGGTGTTCTCCAACAGCTTGGTCATCTCAGCCACTTCTGCTGAGCTGACTGATATCACTGTTTTAAGAGCCTCCCCATACCATGCCGCCGCGACTTCACTGCAGGCAGGCGTCACGCCACCCACCACCTTGGGGGTATTAAAGGTAGTCCAATCTTTGCGGCCGGGGTCAACTCGTTCAGGCGAGAAGGCTAAAAAGAAATCTTCGCCAGCGGTGATGCCGCAACACTCGCTCAGCCGCGGTAAGATCAGCTCGCGAGTCGTGCCCGGGTAGGTGGTCGATTCCAGGGTGATGACCATGCCGGGATGAACATACTTTGCCAGTTCATCCGTGGCATTGATGATGAATGATAGATCAGGATCGCCTGTCTTTTTAAGAGGGGTTGGCACGCAAATGCTGACCGCTTGCACATCCCGCAGTACGGAAAAATCCGTTGTGGCAGTCAACAATCCGGCATCCAGCAACCGCTTCACATCCGCGGTCGGCACGTCCTGGATGTAGGAAACGCCTTTGTTTAGCTGATCCACTTTGTTCTTATCCAAATCAATGCCCACCACTTTGAATCCAGCGTTGCCAAATACCACTGCCAGCGGTAGGCCCACATATCCCAATCCCACCACTGCCACCACCGCTGAGTGCTCTTTTAATCGCTGTAACAGGTTTTCTTTTATCATTTCGGTCATTTGCTCTCGATTTTATTTAGAATAACGTCATTTGTTTTGGATCATCCTCTTCGGTGGATGGTTCCTTCTTCACCAGGTCGGGGTATGAGCGAATCTCTCTCGACTGCGTTGTTTCTTTGATATCATTCACCTTTTCGCGCATCTTGAGCAACCGCGGTAAGCCGGCAAAATCCTGCTCCAGCGCGGGTTTTAATGCAGGTTGGTGCAAAGCCGCCGCCGGGTGGAACATGGCCACGATCAATCTGCCATCCACTGTCTGCGCCTGCCCATGAACTGCTGAGATGCGTGCCCCCGGCATGAATTTTCCCATCGAGAATCGCCCCAACGTGACGATCGCCTCCGGGTGGATGGCTTCGATCTGCCGGTCAAGGTATTTGCCGCAGGCTTCCATTTCATCGGGGAGAGGATCGCGGTTTCCAGGCGGGCGGCATTTCACCACATTGCATATAAAAACATCCCGCCGTTGCAAGCCGGCTTTTTCCAGAAGACCTTCCAGCAGCTTGCCGGCAGCCCCCACAAATGGGCGGCCCTGCTCATTCTCGTTCACACCCGGCCCTTCGCCGATGAACAATATGCGCGCATTCGCAGGTCCCTCACCCGGCACCGAATTCTTGCGGGAATGGTGCAGGGTACAGGCTGTGCACATGCGCACTTCACTGGCAATTTGGTTTAATGCTTCCTGGGGATCCACAATTCGCCTCTCCGTAAATTCTACCTTAATAATGCAGGATTGATGATTCTTGTTTTTCCCTGAACATAGGAATAGGATCCTTTTGAAAACACCGGCGCAACTTGATCTTTTTTGTCAAATTTCGTCTGTATAATAAAATTGAAATATTCTTTATAATGCTGGAGGATTGGCATGAATAGAGACAAACAACCTTACCAGGTCATTCTTCTTGTTTTGATTTGCATATTCGTGCAGCTTGCCTGCGGACTAAGCCCTGAAACAGCTGCGTCTGATTTTGGGGCTATCGACTGCGCGGCGAAAGGGGGTGTGTGGCGACAAGAAACAAATCAATATGGTGAGCTTGAAGAGTGGTGCGAAAGGAATGTCGCGCCAACAGCCACAATTGCAGAGCCCGATACAACGGCAGAGTGTCTCGCTGCTAGAACAGTTTATCACTGGTCCTATGAGGATTTCAATAGCAGTAAGGGGACAGGCGGAGTGGCCTGCAATGCCCGTATGGTCTTTAGCAACAGGGGGAGTGAAACGCTTCTGCTGGTTCTGTATGAATCATGGGACAATAATGCCATGAAATCTGAAGGCTGGAAAAAATACTCCCTTCCGCCAGGCGGAATACACGAAAAAAGAGTGAACCGGACAATTTACACTGATGGCGTGATGACCTTTGACCGTGTGGACAAGATGCTGGTTCTGCGCGACCTGCCGGGTTGTGTGCCGGACATCCCTTCATTGAGCCTGGCTTCCGAGTGGGCGGATGCCGCTGAATACATCGACGAAATGCCTTGCCCGTAATTAATCCAAGCGTGTATGGTGCGTTCCCAACGCACCACACCAATATAGTTCTTAGCGATCATTCACCAAATCCTACACCTTTGGTTAATTCCATCTCACCAACACCCCATTGGGCATCATAATACCCCATCTTCACATACCTGTGGAAACTCGACTATGGCCAATCTATCACCTGCTTTACCAACCTATATTTGACCGGGTTGTATTGGATGTAATCCAAATACCGGTTGAGATCCTCCTGGTCGCGTATGGTATGTTCCCAAAATCTGCGCTGCCATACTGTCCCCTCGTTCCGTTTGATCCGCGATTCATTCCGCGAAAATAGCATCCCAAATTCCTGTTGATATTCACGCGTGAAATATCTTTTTATCTCCTTCCAGCGCACCGAATAATCCGAATCACCTTCCGGTAACGTCCACACACAATGCTTATGCTCTGGAAGAAGGCATACCGCATCCAGCGTATATGGAAATCGTTCCATCACATCCACCCAGGCATTTTTCAGGATAGCCCTTGCTTTCTCATCCGTGAGGATCGGTAAACAGTGATGGGTAACAACCGTGAAGAAGTAGGTAGCTCCGCGAATTTTGACCCTTCGGTATTCTGGCATAGATGTATTATATATGGCAAGAATTGAATGGTGCGTTGGGAACGCACCCAAAAGCGTATTTATCTGCTATTGTATTCAATGATTTTTTCTTTAAGAAGATTTCTATCCCATAAAACAACATTGTTAGCTTTAGCTAATGCTTTCGCAGAATCTGTAAAGTATTGATTTGTAACTACAATAGCCTTATTCAAGTTATAAAAAGCTATGCCTGTTACTGCTTCTTGAATTGCTGAGTTTCCGACTGTACTTGAAAAGCATTTTGTTTGTATGCCAAGCTTAGATGCATTTTTTAATGCAATAACGTCAATTCCTTGATCACCAGTAGCTTTCGTGATTTCAACCTTATATCCCATTTTATTAAATAGCTCACCTATGAAAACTTCAAATTCCAACCCAGTCATAAGGTCTATTTCATCAATAGTTAATATTTTCTTATCCGTATCTTTTAGTAATAGGTTCTTAAAATTCTTATATTCAATTCTTTTTTGTATCAACGAATATTGATAATTATAAGTTTGGTAGCAATCCAGAAAATAATCATTCGTATTAGAGAAATATTTATTTTCCATCAGATAATAAATGAATCTGTTTTTATCTTGTTCATTAATCATTGTATTTGATTCTAAATAAGAAAACATTATTGAGGACAAGTCACTATATATATTTATTTCTATATTTTCTTTGTTCTTTTTAAACCACTCTTCCGAGTATTTTTTCTTCGCGATTATTGATAAATAAAGATAACCGACATATAAGCTTTCGGTATTATTGGCATCTATCATTTCTTGTAGTACTTTCGAAAAATATGATAATTCAATGAAATGAGATGAATGCGTCCTTTCAAATTCAGAAACGCTTTTTGCGTGGTCAGAAAGGAAAACTGAATACGGTTCACATTCCCAGAATAACCAGCTTTCTAATGCTAATAATTCTTGATCATTCAAGAAAATTTGTTTACCATATTCTTCTAAAAAATTATTTGCTAGCCTTTGAGCATCGTTATCAAGAAGCAACTTCTCTATATTCCCTTTTATTTCGCGTATTTTTTGGTTATTTCTTGCTATTATTTGCTTTTTATTGTCTTCGTCATGTGCTCGAAATTCTTTCTCATTAATGATCTTCGTTAAATCTCCTATGACACAATTAATACATTCTTTATCTAATTCACTATAAGAAATTTCAATATACTCGTGCTTAATAAAAAGTCCGGTTTTATCGTAAGTGCACATACCGTAAAATCGAGTCTTATAATTTTTTACCATACCAACTACAAATGGTATTGGTATAATTGCTGTTTCCTCTGTATTAATTGGTTTCTCTAAATCTACTTCATACTGGGCAACAAGTGAACCGTGATTAAAAATTTCTAACAAATTATCAAACATAAAAAAATGAAAATAATAACTGTGCAAATTACTATTTAATAGCTGGAAATTGTATAATAATTGAGTTCGTTGACCTTCGATATTTTCAGTTCGGCATTTACCAAAAAAATCTTTTGTTAATATCTTATCTGATATATCTGCTTTAACATGTTTTAGGAAATAATAAAATTCTACGCCTTGGTACGGGGATAAACAAAGGACGAGGTAATTATCTAATGGTCCGGATAATTTTTCGTAATTACCCTGCTTTATATACGTAATAAATAATAAAAATTGGTAATCTCCCTGTAAATTCTTCCCAATAGTTATATTATTGTTTTTTGTCCTTTCCCTATCCCATTTGAACTTAACATCATTTTTATGATTCTTTTTATCCGTAATATTGATATCACCGGTTGTAAAATGGATGTCGAATCCTTGTAAATAGTGTTCGTCTTTTCCATGTCTTAGTAACGACTTGATATATCCTGAAAAAGAGTTAGAAAGATTATTCTGGCCAGTCATTAGTACCCTCGATAATTTTCCATTTCAAAATAATTAATCCATTTCATCTTTTTTAATAATACACAAAAGTAATAGGAAGTCACATTGTCTGTACGGAGGTATGCCGAGTAATAAACACGCCAAAGAATTACTAATACATAATCCTGCTTCGCTCCCTCCGGTACTATCATCCCTGGTCCGTAGGCTCCTTCCCGACGCACCACCTTTCTAATCCTCACCCCACCTGTATTTCTTGTTCTCCCGTAGTAAATCCACTGAGCAGGTCAGGCATAAGCCGTTATGGCAGCAGATCGTCCCGCCGCATTCCGGGCAACGCCACTTCTCCTCTTCCTTTTCCAGGAACCTCGTCATGCCATTCTCTTTGATGAATTCAAGGTTTTCCACCATACTCATATGGTATTTGATGCGGTAGCGCTTATCGAACGACTTCAGCCGGTGGCAGGGAAAATTCGCGCACTCATAGCAAAACCGCACAAGACCTTTGCCAAGTAGATCGCACTGTTTTTTCAGGAAGGCGCAGTTCTTTCCGCGGGGAATGCAGCCGGGGCAATACGACTTTTGAAATCCCTGCTTCTTCAGGTCGTTTTTCATCGCCAGATAGCTGACGCATAAACCGCAGTTCATTCCGCACGGGGCTATGAGCTTTTCTTCCATGGAGGTTATCCCTCAATCTCCAGCGGTTCCAATATCATCACCACAGCATCCTCATGATTATCTGCATAATATCCTTTGCGGACGTCCAGATCCACAAAACCCAGGCTGCGATAAAGCGCCTGCGCGGGCAGGTTGCCGGCGCGCACCTCCAAAAATACCTTTCGTGCACCCCTGGCATACGCCTGCCCCAGCCCTTCGCGGATCAATGCCCGCGCCACCCCGTGCCTGCGGTATGCCTCTCCCACTGCGATCGTCCCGATGTGAGCCTCGTCCAGCACCTGCCACACCACGATGAAGCCAATCAATTCAACCCCATCGGGACCAGCTAAATCAGCCACCAGCGGAATGCTGGTTTCGTTTTGCTTGATCTCAAATAGGTATGACCGTTCCGACCACGGCAGGCTAAAGCTGGCCTGATCCAATTTAAATACGGACGGCACTTGCTCTTCGCGCATCCGGACGATCTTGAAATCGGTCATCCCGGAATTGGGTCTTTGAGATGCAGGTAGGTGGGCGCCAAACTGACCGCGTCATCCACGTCGTTGGCGAGCCAGCGTTTAAAAGCCATTTGCGCCAGGTAGGCAGGCCTGCGGACGCATAAAGCCGCTTCTACCAGGTGAATGTTTTTCCAGCGCCGGGCCAGGGTCTTTCGTTCCTCTGTATTCAATTCGCCGCAGATCAGGGCAGGTTTGGTGACCGCCTGTTCGAGTTCAGCCGGTGTCATCACTTCCGGTTCACAAGTGGGCCGCCAGCCATCCTCACCCGCGCCATACCAGCCAACCGCCAGCCTGCCCCGGCCAGCCTGCAATACTGCCGCCAGCGGTAGATCCTGCATGGGGACTGCGGCAGCGGTGATATGAAGCGTGGGGATGCTGATCAGCGGAAGGTGTAAAGAAAGCGCCAGCCCTTTGACGAAGGCCATGCCAACCCGCAAACTGGTGAAAGAACCCGGTCCGCTGGCAATGGCGATCGCTTCCAACGCATTTGTCGTGATGTCCGCCCGTTTAAAAAGCAATGCCACAGCCGGAGCCAGTTCCACACTGTGATGGTTGTGTGTTTTCCACACCGTCTCACTGATGATCTGGTCATCATGCAGAAGCGCCAGTCCCATCCATTGGGTGGATGTATCAACCGCCAACAGCACTATACACCTCCGTAACCAAATTTTTTCATTTTGTGGATCATATCCAGGTATTTCTTTCCTGTTCCTTTAAACAATAAACCCCGTTGTTCATCTGCCAGCCAGCGCATTGAAACCCACAATCGCTCATTGGGTAGTACCTCTGCAATCCGTTCCGGCCATTCGATCACCACTGGTCCATTTTCCATCAACGGTTCCAGGTCAAGATCCTCAGCCTCCAGCGCGGATTGCAATCGGTAGGCATCCAGGTGCGATAGGGTGGTGCCATCCGGCCGGCGATACACATTGACCAGGATGAATGTCGGGCTGGATACCGCATCCAGCGACCCCCATCCCCTGGCAATACCCTGCACCAGGGTGGTCTTGCCAGCCCCGAGGTCTCCTGAAAGACAGATGATATCGCCCTTGCCCAGCAAGCTGCCCAGCCGTATTCCCATCCTGCGGGTCTGATCAGCGCTGTGGCTGAAAAAATCCAGTGAGTTCGCGTCCAATATTGGCATAGGATTTGTCTGGCCCGATTGCGGGTCAGCGCTTTACCCCCACCTGCTCCGCGATGATCTTAGCAATCTGCAGCGCTGCGTCTGGTTTCGCAATAGCATGGCAGGCATCCACCACCTGCTGATGTTTCACCGGGTCATCGATCCATTCGCGGATGGCAGCCACCACGCGCTCGGGATGTGGCGCCCAGATGCCCGCATTGTGATTGACAGTGTAGAATACATTGCCATCTTCCTGCCCAGGCATGCGTGAATAAATGATGATCGGCAGTCCGGCGATAAAAGCCTCGCTGATCGTTCCCGGACCGGCTTTCGTAACCAGCATATCCGCCGCGGCCATGAAATCTGGCATGTCCCGCGTGAAACCATAGATGCTAACTGGGTTGCGCCAACTGTATGTTTCCAGTGTGGTCTTTAATTTGGCATTCCGTCCACAAACGATGGCCATGCCTGCCTGCAACCCAGATTCGTCAATGGCTCGCGCAATCTTCTCAATCGGACCCATGCCTTCCCCCCCGCCCACAAGCAGGATCACTGGCAGATCTTTTGGCCATCCGAGCCGCTCGCGCAGTGCCGCTTTGTCAGACGGTGGATTGCAGAAACGCTGCGCCACGGGCAGCCCCACCACGCGGATCTTCTCCGGGTCCACACCATAGGCCACGCCGCGTTCCTTCGCCTCTTCGGTGGCGACCACCACCAGGTCTGAGCGGTTGTCATACCAGAAGGCATGGGTCGAAACCATGTCGGTAACAACGGTCATAAATGGACGGTGATCTCTGCGCATGGCTTTAAGCACCGGTGTGTTCGAAAGTGGATGCACCGAAACAAACAGGTTACATTTATTCTCTTTCACAAGTCTGTGGGTGGATTGCCGAATATATGGCCAGATCATATTAGAGAAAGCGCGCGTCCGATACTTACCATCGCTCAACCGGTAGCCCAACCCCCACATTTCTGGCATCCGCGAAAGCGGTGGGTAAATGGTCGGGGCCTGGTTCAACGGCACCGGCGCGTAATCTTTAAAGATATCCACCATTTCTGCGGTCATCTTTCCCGGGAAAGCCATGCTCATCGCTTCCAGGATGGCTTCCACCGCACTGCGATGACCGCCACCGGTATCTGAAAATAGGAAAACAATGTGTGGGATTTTAGTCTGTGGTACTTGCATTATTAGTCCCAGGAATGAGCTTCTTCATCCGCTTTGCAAGGTCGCGACGGGGTATGAAGACTTTATGGCCACAGGTTTGGCATACCAGGCCAATATCCGCGCCCAGCCGCACCACCTTCCACAGTGTGCTTCCGCACGGATGCGGCTTGCGCATGATTATCAAGTCTTCCAGCATAAGCTCCTGCAGCACAAAATCATTATACCATCCACATGTTATAATCTTTTTCTATGTTCGATCTAACCCCCTCCCAAATCATCTCCCGTGTCCTCATCCTGCTCATCGCGCTGCCGGTGCATGAGCTGGCGCATGCTTACACCGCCCATTTCTTCGGTGATACCACCCCCGAGCGAAATGGACGCCTTTCCCTTAACCCGTTGGTTCACCTGGATCCCCTCGGTACGATAATGCTGCTCATCGCCGGCTTTGGCTGGGCAAAACCGGTCCCGGTCAACCCCTATACATTGGAAAAACGCTCCCCCTCCGCCAACCTGCTGGTATCCCTGGCCGGACCCATGTCCAACCTGGCCCTGGCTATCCTGGCAGCCCTTCCCGTCCGTTTTGGCCTGATCCGTCTGACGGGCAGCACCGGTTCTTTCTTTCCAGCTCCTGCTGAATTTATATTATGGTTCATCATCATCAACCTGGCCCTTATGCTCTTCAACCTCATCCCGCTCTTTCCACTGGATGGCGAAAAAGTGGTCAGCTACCTGCTGCCGCCGAACCTCTCCCGCTATATGGAAGCCATTCGCCCCTACGGGTCCATGATCCTGTTGGGTTTGATCATCCTGGGTCGCATGAGCAGTATTGATGTCATCGGTTGGATCATGGATTGGCCACTCTATTCCCTTTTTGGGCTTTTAACCGGGGTTTAGCCCATTGTGAAAGGCGGGGACGAGTCTTCCTTCTTTTGCTACATGGTCCGTTGTGCGGATGGCACATACTATACCGGCTGGAGCACTGACCCTGAAAGACGCGTGCGCCAACACAATAAAGGCCTGGGCGCAAAATATACCCGGATGCATGCTCCC